>DBGBEM010000050.1:0-9690 GCA_048477235.1 Muribaculaceae bacterium
ATCTCATAAACGTGACCCTCATGACCGACGACCGCACCCCCCTCAAAGAACCGATCGAAGTCAACGAGAACGGCAAGAAAATCGTTCTTGAAACCGTCGGCGAGAAATGGAGCTACTTCCAGAGAGTCAAATTCAACACTAACGCCCAGCCTTATTACGTTGTAGTCGACGGAAACGGAAACCTTCTGTCGGGGCCGTTCGCCTACGACGAAAATGCCGCCAAATTCGTCAGGTTCCTCGAAGACGGCATTGAAAAATACAAAGCCGGAATATGAAGGAACTGCTGAAAAGACTGACTGATTCCGATAGCAGTTTTGCCGCCGAATGGCAAAAGATGCTGTCAGGAGAGATATATGAGGCCGCCAACCCAAAATTCGGGGAACTTCTGGCGGCCACCCGCCGCATTGTGAAGCGGTTCAACGATCTCGACCCGGGCGATTCGGAAGAGATGGACTCCCTGCTGCGCTCTATGTTAGGCTCTGCAGGCCGAAATATCCACGTCAACCAGCCTTTCCGATGCGACTACGGATGTAACATCAGCGTCGGCGACAACTTTTTCGCAAATTTCAACCTGACGATACTCGACGAGGCCCGCGTCACTTTCGGCGATCGCGTTCTTATAGGCCCGAATGTCAGCATATACACTGCCTGCCATCCGCTTGACCCACGGGCCCGGGCCACATTCGACGAATGGGCCGAGCCGGTGACAATCGGCAACGACGTCTGGATCGGCGGCAATGCTGTCATTCTTCCGGGCGTCACCATAGGAGACGGCGCAGTCATAGGCGCCGGCTCGGTTGTGACACGCGACGTGGCTCCCGGCGCGATTGTCGCCGGCAATCCGGCGAAACCTCTGAACAAACCTTAACTTTTCAAATTTCTTCCTTACACAAGTATGAACGACATCACAGATCTATTTATCGACATATTATCTCAACATCGCAGCATCGACATCGCCGACGATGCGTTCAAGAAAATGCTTCCCGACGATCCCGAGCTTCACGCAGCCTACCGCGAATGGTGCGCGTCGAACGGTTCAAGCGAGAAAAACGGCTTCATCGACTTCTGCGAAGAATATCTTGCCGAACAAGATTCAATATACGATTCTTTAAGTGATTACAATGACGAATAACCGCCGTCTGCCGGCCGAATGGGAAGACTGCTTCAGCTCAGTCATGATAGCGCGCCCTCACGCTGCCACCGACTGGGCCCCGATACTCGATGAGGTGACGTCATGCTACGACAGCCTTGTCGCGGCAATTGCCGAAGCCGGAATGGAGATAATCGAGACCGGCGACAACACTAACGACACCTGGACTCGCGACTATGGCCCCATAACCGTGGAAGACGGCCATGATCTGCGCCTCTTCGACTTCACTTTCAACGGCTGGGGTATGAAATTCGCCGCCGACAAAGACAATCTCGTCAACAGCCGCCTTTTCGCCGAAACAGTGAACCGCCGCGGATTTGTGCTCGAAGGGGGCTCGATCGAAAGCGACGGCCGGGGCACGCTGATGACGACTTCGAGATGCCTGCTGTCGCCAAACCGAAACGCCCAGCTTGGCCGCGACGACATTGAAGAATATGTGAAGGCCGAGTTCGGACTGAAACAGGTTCTGTGGGTCGACCACGGCTTTCTCGAAGGTGACGATACCGACAGCCATATCGACACACTGGCACGCCTCGCGCCCCACGACACCATACTATATTGCGGCGCCGGCAACGAGACAGGCGCCCAACACGATTCACTCATGGCAATGGCCCGGCAGCTCCGTTCTTTCACGACTACCGACGGACGCCCCTTCAACCTCATTGAACTGCCTCTGCCCGACCCGATTTTCGATGATGAAGGTGAACGGCTACCCGCAACATACGCCAACTATCTCGCCACTCCGAACGCAATACTGATGCCGACCTACGGCCAGCCGCGCAACGATCGCCTCGCTGCCGACACTCTGCGCATCGTCTACGGCGACCGACGCATAATCACTGTCGACTGCCGCGCCCTCATTCGCCAGCACGGATCTCTCCACTGCGCAACAATGCAGTTGCCGGAAGTCAAGTTAAAACCGCAAAAATGAAACGACCTCTCAGGATAGGAATAATTCAACAGAGCAACACGACCGACCCTAACGAAAACCGCGGCCGTCTGCTCGAAAAAATAGCGGAACTCGCCTCGAAAGGTGTCCGCCTCATAGTTCTTCAGGAGCTCCACGACAGCCTCTACTTCTGCCAGACTGAAGACACCGGCAATTTCGACCTCGCCGTTCCGGGCGAGCAGTCGGGAGCAGCACGGCTCTACAGCGAAGCCGCACGGCAACACGGAGTTGTCATCGTCACTTCGCTCTTCGAACGGCGCGCTGCCGGACTTTATCATAACACTGCCTACGTGTTCGATGCCGACGGATCGCTTGCCGGAAAATACCGCAAGATGCACATACCCGACGACCCCGCCTACTACGAGAAATTCTATTTCACGCCCGGCGACATCGGCTTCAGGCCTATCGATACGGCCGTAGGGCGGCTCGGCGTGCTCGTCTGCTGGGATCAGTGGTACCCCGAGGCCGCTCGCCTTATGGCTCTCGCCGGAGCCGATATGCTTATCTATCCTACCGCCATAGGATGGGAAAGCAGCGACACACCAGACGAACAGGGGCGCCAGCTCGACGCCTGGATGACGGTTCAGCGCGGCCATGCCGTCGCTAACGGACTGCCGGTCATAACCGTGAACCGTGTGGGTCATGAACCTGACCCGTCGGGCGCAACAAACGGTATTCTCTTCTGGGGCAACAGCTTCGTAGCCGGCCCGCAGAGCGAGCTCATCTACCGCGCCCCGGCCGAGCCCGAAGCCACTGTCACAGTCGACATCGACATGGCCCGCACCGAGAACGTGCGCCGCTGGTGGCCTTTCCTGCGCGACCGCCGCATCGACGCATACGGAGACCTGACGAAACGCTATATCGATCCGAAATGATTTCTGTACGCAATATTACCGTCGAGTTCAACGCAACGAAACTTCTCGACGACATCTCGTATACCATAAACCGCCGCGACAGAATTGCCCTCGTAGGAAAAAACGGAGCCGGGAAGTCAACGATGCTGAAAATCATCGCCGGGCTCCAGAACCCGACTTCGGGAGCGGTAGCGGTTCCCAATGACACTACAATAGGCTACCTACCCCAGCAGATGGAGGTCGCCGACTCGACGACGCTCGCCAACGAGGTTCGCAAGGCGTTCGGCCATATAGCCGACATGCACCACCGCCTCGACGATATGAATGCCCGGCTGGCCGAAAGAACCGACTACGAATCTGAGGCCTACGCCAAGCTGATCGACGAAGTCACGACCCTCTCGGAGCGCATAGCGATGGAGGAAAGCGAAAATCACGAAGCCGAAATGGAGCGCACTCTCACCGGCCTCGGATTCCTGCGCACCGATTTCGACCGTCCAACCTCGGAGTTCTCCGGCGGATGGCGTATGCGCATCGAGCTTGCCAAGCTTCTGCTGCGCCACCCCGACGTGCTCCTGCTCGACGAGCCGACGAACCATCTCGACATCGAATCGATCCAATGGCTCGAAAATTTCCTGATGACGAAAGCCCAGGCCGTTGTCCTTGTCAGTCACGACCGTGCTTTTATCGACAATGTCACCAACCGCACCATCGAAATTTCGCTCGGCCACATCTACGACTACGCTGTAAACTATTCGAAGTTCCTCGAACTGCGCAAAGAGCGCCTCGAACAACAGCAGCGCGCCTACGCCAACCAGCAGAAGATGATTCAGGACACCGAGGAATTCATCGAACGTTTCCGTTATAAGGCCACAAAAAGCGTCCAGGTTCAGAGCCGTATAAAGCAACTTGCCAAGATCGAGCGCATCGAGGTCGACGAAGTCGACACCTCCCATCTCAGCCTCCGCTTCCCGCCCGCTCCGCGCTCGGGCGATTATCCGCTCATTGTCGACAATGTCGGCAAATCGTTCGGCGACCATCAGGTGTTCGACAACGCCACCTTCACGCTCAAACGAGGTGACAAAGTCGCCTTTGTCGGCAAGAACGGCGAGGGAAAGTCTACGCTGGTAAAGTGTATCATGGGGCAGCTCGAACACACTGGTGTGCTGAAGATAGGCCATAACGTCAAGATCGGCTATTTCGCCCAGAATCAGGCCCAGCTGCTCGACGGCGACCTGACGGTGTTCGACACGATAGACCGCGTTGCCGTCGGAGACATACGCCTGAAAATCCGCGATATTCTCGGCGCTTTCATGTTCGGCGGCGAGGCTTCCGACAAGAAAGTGAAGGTGCTGTCGGGCGGCGAGAAAACGCGCCTTGCAATGATACGCCTTCTTCTCGAGCCTGTCAACTTCCTTATTCTCGACGAGCCGACCAACCATCTTGATATTCCGACGAAAGAAATCCTCAAACAAGCCGTCAAAGACTTCACCGGCACGGTGATAGTTGTCAGCCACGACCGTCAGTTCCTCGACGGGCTCGTCGACAAGGTCTATGAGTTCGGCGGCGGCAAAGTGCGCGAATGTCTCGGCGGAATCTATGAGTTCCTTGAAAAAAAGAAGCTGTCGAGCCTCAGCGCTCTCAACAGCTCGGCGCCTGCGCGTGTTGCCGAACCGGAGAAGAAGCCTGCGGCCAAAAACGAGCCGCAACCTCAGGTTCAGGAAACCAAGACACGCTCCTACGCCGAACAGCGCGAACACGACAAGGCTGTGCGACGCGCCCGCAAGAAGGTCGAAGAGGCTGAAGCTGAAGTAGCCACGCGCGAAGCAGCCGTTAAAGCCATTGAGGATGAGCTTGCCTCAGGCTCCCCCACCCCCGATGTCTATGACCGCCACGCCGCCGCAGTGAAAGCCCTCGAAAACGCCATGAGCGTCTGGGAGCTCGCCTCGCTCGACCTCGACGCCCTCACAAATTAGGAGGAATTAGGAATGCAAAAAATTCCTAATTCCTAATTGAGATTGAGGTAGCTTCGAAGCGTATCGACATAGTCCTCGAAAGCCCGGCGCCCTTTGTCGGTAACACGGCATACGGTACGCGGCTTACGTCCTGCGAAACCTTTCTCGACGGTTATATATTCCGCGCGGGCGAGCTTGTCGAGCTGAACGCTGAGGTTGCCTGCTGTCGACTCGGTCTTTTCGCGCAGATAAACGAAATCGGCTTCTTCGACGCTCATCAGTATCGACATCACGGCAAGCCTGAGCTGAGAATGAAGCAACGGATCCAACTCTTTCATTTCCGGGATTTTGCTTTATAATTCAGGATATGGCCGGGCACAATCATCATCGCTGCGAATGCCACTATGAACAACGGCAGAAACCAGTTTACGCCAAGAGGAATTCGACCGACAATGCAACACATCGTGATGAGCCCTATAGCGAAGCCGACAGCGCCACCGGCAACCAGCGACTTCTCCCTGAGAACGATTCCCTGCGCTATTTCGGCAAACGGAACAATAACGAGAGCGAGAACGAACATTGCCGACCAGCTGTCAACCGCGAAGAACATCATCAGTGCGAGGCAGCAGAATGTCAGCCCAATCGCCGACCATCCGACTACCGACCAGATGCGCGAGGTTATATTATCGGAATAGCTCTTGACGCCTTTCTCCCTGAACTCTTTGCGGGCCATTATCGGAGTTGCCGTGCCGCCGACAATCCAGATCAGAAACCAGAGGTAGTTCCACACCGGATTATGGGTCAGGGCAAGCATTACCCATACCAGAACAGACACACAGACAGTGAGATAGCCCCACATAAGCATAATGTTGCCGTCGCCGATATAGCGCTCTTTCGTGCGGCTTATCATCTCGGTTATGAGCGCGAGGCTCTCTTTTTCGGTCATTGTTTCAGTTTTCATCTTGTTCAAGTTTTAATTTAGTTTATATCATAAACCATATCTCTCTGAAAAAAGCGGCACTCGCGATTACCGCTCTTTCATGCTGCAAATGTAAACAGGTTTATTCCATAAACCAAATTAATAACATTTCTTAACATTGCGTCTTAAACAAAAAGATAGTTGGGCACAAAGAAAGTTTTTCCTTTCTCAAGATACTCCCGAAGAGTTATAGTAGCGTTCATGACTTGATTAGAATCGGTTTATCATCGTAAAGATATGAAATAAACTTATAACGGCCACAATTATAGCTTAAGGATTGCGCGGAATTTTGTAATTTTGCACTCTAATGAAGAAATGGATTCTGAGTTCGGTTTTCGCCGCGTCAACGCTGTTGGCGAGTGCCACTGTCGACCTGCATTATGGCGGCGAGGCTCTTGTCGCGACCGGCACGGGCGATTTCGCACCCTACTACACTTCGGTCCTCCGCCACGGACGGCTGACGCAGTCGACCACACTGTTGGGCGAAGTCAGCGCTTGGGTGCCGATGCGTCTCGACCGCCGATTCAGTTGGGGGGCGTGCGTCGACCTTGTCGCCGACTATGGATCGTCGGTAGAATATGCCCGCTACAACCCGAACGGATGGTCGACCCACAAGGAGCATCCTGCGCCATTCTGGATTCAGCAGGCTTTCGCCGAGATAAAATATCGCGGCGTATTTCTTACAGTTGGAGCAAAAGAACACGGTTCGGCGCTGTTAAATCAGCAGCTCAGCTCAGGCGACCTCGTCGAGAGCGGAAACGCACGTCCTATCCCGGAGGCACGAGCCGGCTTCGTCGATTTCCAGAATATACCGTTCACCAACGGATGGGTGCAGATCCAGGGGGAGATCGGTTGGGGTAAGATGACCGATTCCGACTGGTGGGCCGACCGATACAACAGATATAACTACCACATCGTCAGCGGCGAATGGTATAATTACAAACGCTGCTATTTCCGCACGAAACCTTCTCAGCCGCTAAGTGTCACCGTCGGTATGCAGGCGGCCGTCACCTTCGGCGGCACAGTAGAAACATGGCGCGAAGGGGTAAGAATACGCTCGCGCAAACACGATGTCAACTTCAAATCGTTCCTCAACTCATGGCTACCGATGCCGGGAGGCGAGGAATTCTATGAAGGCAACCATCTCGGATCATGGGACTTCGTGGCTCGCTATCGCTTCGCATCGGGCCAACAGCTGAGAGCCTATTTCCAGTGGCCGTGGGAAGACGGCTCGGGCATCGGGCGCCGCAACGGCTGGGACGGTCTGTGGGGTATCGAATGGACACGGCCCGACCGCAGCTGGATAACGGGCGCCGTAATCGAGCTGCTTGAATTCACAAACCAGAGCGGTCCTCAGCACTTCGCGCCCGGCGATCTGCCCGGAGGCACGATAACTTCCGAATCGACCGGTGCCGACGACTACTACAACAACGCAATGTATAACTCATACGCCTACTACGGCCTGTCGATCGGCACTCCGGCCCTTATGGCCCCGCTCTACAACCGCGACGGCTATCCGGCATATATCGGCAACCGCCTGCGCGGATTCCACGCCGCCGCCACGGGCTTCATCACCGACGGTCTCAGCTGGCGTCTGCGCGCAGGCTACCGCAAGGCATGGGGCAACGGAATGCTGGCGCTTCCGAAGCCCGTTCACCTGACCTCGGTGAGCCTTGATGTCGACTGGCAGCTGCCACGCATAAAAGGCCTGTCGGTAAACGGCGCAATTGCTATTGACCGCGGCACTATGCCCTGCAACGCTTTCGGCATAACCATAGGGGTAAAATATAACGGACTGCTGAAGTTATGAGACACATCGCCTTTATTCCACTGCTAATTATAATGCTTCTCACCTCGGGCTGCACCCAGAACAACGGTGAGATCGACCCTTGGTTCGGCACATGGCGTCTCGAATCGCTCACCTGCGACGGTGAACCCTCAGATGATTATCACGGACAGATGACCTGGTCGTTCCAGAACAACATAATATGCCTTGTCACCGACCTCGGCCATCATTCCTACACACAGACATGGGGCACATGGGCCGCTCCAGAAGGCGAACGCAAGCTGCTGCTTGATTTCGACCAGCGCGACGACATAAACGGCACCAATGTCTACACTCCGCCATCGTGGCTCGGATTCGACGGCCTGCAGCCTACTCTGACAATCGTCTCGCAGAGCTCGCGCGAGATGACCCTCAAACTCGACAATACGAACGGCAGCTATCTCTACTGCCTGAAAAAACTATACTGACAAATGAACAAGAAAGTACTCGTCACCGGCGCTGACGGCTTCATAGGCTCGCATCTTACCGAGCTTCTTCTTTCGGAAGGCTACGATGTCCGCGCGCTTGCCCAATACAATTCCTTCAACTCCTGGGGATGGATCGAAGAGGTGAGCCACCCTAACCTCGAAGTCGTCTGCGGCGACGTCCGCGATCCTAACTACTGCCGCCATATCTGCGAGGGGATCGACACCGTCTATCATCTCGCTGCCCTCATTGCGATTCCCTACAGCTATACGGCACCCGACTCGTATGTCGACACCAACATACGCGGAACCCTGAACATCTGTCAGGCCGCACGCGACGCCGGTGTCGGCCGCATTGTCGTGACCTCCACAAGCGAAGTCTACGGAACAGCGCTTCAGGTTCCCATTCCCGAAACCCATCCCCGTCAGCCCCAGAGCCCCTATTCCGCAACAAAGATCGGCGCCGACGCCATAGCTATGAGCTTCTATAATGCCTTCGATCTGCCGCTGGTCATTGCGCGCCCGTTCAACACCTACGGCCCGCGACAGAGTGCCCGCGCCATTATCCCGACGATAATCACCCAGATCGCCTCGGGGCACCGTCAGATAAAGGTAGGCGACCTCACCCCGACCCGTGACTTCAACTTCGTGGGCGACACCGTCAGAGGCTTCCTTGCCCTCGGGACAACACCAGGAATCGAAGGACGCGAAATCAACATCGCCACGGGAACAGAAGTCAGCATGGCCGACACTCTTAAGACAATAGCGCGCCTGATGGACGCCGACGTAGAATGGGTCACCGACCCGGCTCGCCTGCGCCCGTCGAAGAGCGAAGTAAGACGTCTCTGTGGCGACAATACACTCATTACATCGCTGACATCATGGCGTCCGCAGCACACTCTCGAACAGGGTCTGCAAAAAACAATCGACTGGTTCACCCGTCCGGGTACTCTCGACCGCTATAAACCCGACATCTACAATCAATGAATAAGCTGAATATACTCTTTCTCGGAGGCGCCAAACGTGTTTCCATGGCCTCGAAATTCATTGAGGCCGGACGCCGGGCAGGCTTCGAGACAGCCATCTACGGTTACGAGCTCTCGCGCCGCTGTGCCCTCGCGGCCGTTGCCGAAGAGATTGTCGAAGGGCGCCGGTGGAGCGATCCCGCGCTGCTCGACGATCTCCATGAAGTTGTCACTTCACGCCACATCTCGATAATGATTCCGTTTGTCGACCCTGCCATAGAGGTTGTGGCCCGCTATCGCGACAAATTCGGCGACATCTTCGCCCCGGTGGGCGACGCCGATACCTGTCGCCGCATGTTCGACAAGATATTTGCCGCACAGGCTTTCGAAAAAGCCGGTATCGCGGTTCCGGAGACCCTTTCGGGGGCCAGTCCGCGCTTTCCGCTGATCGCCAAACCGCGCAAAGGATCGGCCTCACAGGGAATCCTGATAGTAGAGAACCGCGCTGACTGGGAGGCACTGTCGATTTTCCATCCCGACTATCTGATTCAGGAATATATAACTGACGCAATCGAATATACCGTCGACTGC
>DBGBEM010000051.1:0-1272 GCA_048477235.1 Muribaculaceae bacterium
TTCCAGGGAAGGCCGTCTTTGGCAAGTTCGGCGAGGAAAGGATCGGGATCGAATTCCTCGACATTGCGCACGCCCGGATTGACCCACTTTCCGGTCAGGAACATCATGGCGCCCACCATAGCCGGAACGCCGGTGGTGTAGCTGACAGCCTGCATTCCAGTTTCGAGATAAGCCTCGTGGTGGCTGCAATTATTGTAGATATAATATGTCAGAGGCTTGCCCTCCTTGTCTTTACCGGCTATGCGGCAGCCGATAGAAGTGTAGCCCGTGTAGTTCTTGCCGAGATCCTGAGGATTTGGAAGTACGGCTTTCAGGAACTGAAGCGGAACAATCTTCGTGCCGTTGTAGTCGACCTCGTCGATGCGCGCCATTCCTATGTCCTGGATAACGCGGAGATGAGTCAGATATTCCTGACCGAAAGTCATCCAGAAACGGGCGCGGCGGATAGTCGGATAGTTCTTGACAAGCGATTCGAGCTCTTCGTGATAGAGCAGATATGAATCGCGCGGGCCTATTTCGGGATAATTCAGCGAGCGGTGGATTTCCAACGGGCCGGTAGTAACCCACTGGCCGTCCTGATAGAAGCGGCCGTTCTGGGTTATCTCGCGGATATTGATTTCGGGATTGAAGTTTGTGGCAAAAGCTTTTCCGTGGTTCCCGGCATTGCAGTCGACGATGTCGAGTGTCTCCATTGCACTGAAATAGTGTTTGGCGGCATACGCCGTGAACACTCCGGTAACTCCCGGATCGAAGCCGCAGCCGAGTATGGCTGTCAGGCCGGCCTTCTTAAAGCGGTCGGCATAGGCCCACTGCCATGAATATTCGAAATGGGCCACATCGCGCGGCTCATAGTTAGCCGTGTCGAGATAGTTGACGCCACATTCGAGACAGGCGTCCATAATCGTCAGATCCTGATAAGGAAGAGCGACATTGATGACGAGCTCGGGCTTGTGGCGGTTGAAAAGCTCGACGAGCTGTTCCACCGAGTCGGCGTCGACGCTGTCGGTGGTCACGTAAGGCTTGTTTATCTTTGCGGCAACGGCGTCGCACTTCGAGCGTGTGCGTGAAGCGATGACTATTTCACTGAACACCTCAGGGTGTTGGGCGCATTTATGGGCTACGACGGTGCCCACTCCGCCACAGCCGATGATGATGACTTTTGCCATTTTTCGGGAAGGGGTTGAAGGGTTGAACAGATTATTGGCGTCAAAGTTAGCGATTTCCCGCCACACGGCCAAATCGCGGTTATCAGTCGAAAGAGCGGTCCCAGTC
>DBGBEM010000052.1:0-1378 GCA_048477235.1 Muribaculaceae bacterium
CTCCTCCGTGGAATGAAACAACGACGATGTCGCATTCCTTGTCGAGCTTCGACACGAGCTTTTTCATCTCTTCGAGATCCATTATCGACGAAAGCCCGCGGCTGTGGCCGAAAGCCGCGTAGCCGATTTTCTTGCCTCCGCGGTAGACGATGGCATAAAGACACTGCGGGTTGCCCGAATACATTATGCGGGCTTCCTTGAGCGTCTTCATTGTCGATGAAACTCCTGTGGCGCCGAAGTCGTTGGCATGGTTGTTGGCTATGCTGAGAAGATCGAAGCCGGCGTCTGACAGATTTCGCACATACGAGGGGGGCATTCTGAACACGAAACACTGCGTAGGGTTGACGCAGTTCTTGGCTTTTCCGACACCTTTTTCAAGCAGAACGCCTTCGAGGTTGCCGGCTGCGACGTCGGCGCCGACCAGCAGGGGTCTGACGTCGTCGAAAAGATTCCGCCCCTGATTTGCCGGCAGATATGGATCGCCTTGAACTTCAGGGAAAGTAGTGCCCATCATTATGTCGCCGACGAGGGCGAAAGTGACGTTCCCGGGCTCCTTGGCCTGAAGCGCCGTAGAAATTGCCATGAATGCCGCGAGGGCTGTATTGCGTATTATATTGAGTTTCATATTGGCTTAGGTTGCGATGTTTGAGACGGCAATTTACCTCAAATTCTTGAAACAGGCGGCTGTTTTAACTCTCCTTAACAGCCATGGCGCCCTTTTCGTTGTAACTTTGTATGCCGACAAAACATATTGGACTTCATTCTGTTTAGAATAAATGAGAAGTATTATCGTAACTTTATTGTTCGCCTCAATGTCATTATCAGTAAACTCCCAGATTAAATTGCCCGCTCCCGCCGTTACGGGGGGAATGCCTGTCAATGAAGTGTTTAACAAGCGCCATAGCCTGCGCGAATTCGACAGCAGCCGCCCGGTCAGCCCCGAACAGCTGAGCCAGCTCCTGTGGAGCGCTGTCGGCGTGAACCGTCCCGGCCAGTCGAAACTGACAAGCCCGACGGGACTTAACGCCCAGGAGATTTCGGCATACGTGCTGACCGCCGACGCCGCTTACCGCTACGACAATGTTGCGAACACTCTCGAGCCTGTCGCTGAGGGTGATTTCCGCGGGTTGCTCGCTTCGCGCGGAGAGGGCACTCCCGTTCAGGAGTTTGTTAATGATGCGCCTGTCTCTATTGTGTTTGTGGCCGATCGCTCACGTTTCCCCGAGCTCAGCGATCAGATGGCAATGAGCCTTTGCGCTATTGACGCCGGTATTGCCTGCGAGAATCTGAATCTTGCGGTGACCGCCGCCGGTCTGGCTACCGTTCCGCGTGCCACAATGGACGTCGCCGCATTGGCCAAGGCTCTGAAGCTGACGCC
>DBGBEM010000053.1:0-2502 GCA_048477235.1 Muribaculaceae bacterium
GGTTGGGACTGGGGGCCCGGTTGGGGACCCGGATGGGGCCCGGGCTGGAGCCGTCCCTACAACCCCCGTCATCCCGGCGCTCTCGCGCATAACCGTCCCGGTTACGGTGGCGGACAATCGGCATCGTCAGGCCGTCGCCCCGGCGCCGTCAATACCGGCAGCAGCTACCATGGCCAGACAAATGCCGGATGGAACGGCGGCAACGGCAATCGTCCGACAGCCAACGGAACCTCAGGTTCGACCTCGCTTCGGCCGGGTGCTTCCGGCAACCGTCCCGGACAGACAGCATCGTCGAATCCCTCGACATCTGCAACTGTGCGCCCGTCGACCGACATCCGCAACCGTCCGACCCAGCAGCAGACAATCACCAACACCAATACCCAGCGCTACACGACGACAGTGCGTCCAGGCGCAACAAGCCACGGATTCACAACCGGCTCTTCGGTAGGCAATCGCCCGTCGAACACGTCGACAACAAACCGCGGCTACCGCCCCGGATCGACGTCGACCTCGACACCGCGCCAGACCTATCAGCAGCAGACACCGACGCGCAACAATTATCAGCCTCAGCGCCAGACAACGACTCGTAACAATAATAACAACAACAGCTACCGTCCGAGCAACCGTAACTCCACTCCCTCCTACAACAGCGGCTCAGGCCGCGGAGGCTACAGCGGCGGAAGCCGTGGCGGAAGCTACGGCGGCGGACGCCACGGCGGCGGTGGCGGAGGTCGTCACTAAACCACAATAATCGCGCCAACGTTATAATATCCAAAGAGCGTTAGCGCGATTGTCGTTAACTCTCACGTAAACAACAAACCGCATTTTTCAAGTATGAAAAAGACAATAATTATCGGCATCGTCGGGCTTATGCCTCTCGCAGGTTTTGCCCAAAGCGCTCCTGACGCCTATCAGCTCAATCAGACCGACCTCCGCGGAACCGCCCGCTTCGTGTCGATGGCCGGAGCCTTTACCGCTCTCGGCGGTGATCTGACAACTCTCGGGCAGAATCCGGCCGGCCTCGGCGTTTACCGCACCAGTGAAGTCGGCGCCACTCTCGACGTCAATATGCAGAATGTGAAAAGCACTCTGGGCTTTTCGAGTCTCAGCGATTCCCAGACAAAGGTAGGCTGCAGCAATGTCGGATATGTCGGCTCGACAAAATTCGGCAGCGGCTCGTCGTCGGTATATTTCAACTGGGGTTTCACCTACGGGCGCGTGGGCTCGTTCGACCGCCGCTATCGTGGCGCCAGCGACCATTCGGCCGGTTCGCTGACCAACTATGTCGCCGGCTACAGCGCCGCCGAAGGGATGGCGTCGAAAGACCTCAACGGCTACGACCCGTCTTACGATCCTTTCCAGCAGGGACGTATGCCCTGGATGAGCGTGCTGATGTATAACTCCTATGGCATGAACCCCTCCAATGACAATTCTACCGACTACGAGGGCCTTTACAACGGCACTCCCGGCCGCAAGACCTTCACCGTCGATGAGACAGGCTATGTCGATGAATATAACATCAACTTCGGCGGCAGTGTGTTCAACACAATCTACTGGGGTATCGGGTTCGGAATCACCGACATAAACTATTCCAACTATACCTATTATACCGAATCGTTCGACAACGCCACGATTCCCTCGGCCTCCGGAAACGGCCGTGCCAACGGCTCAGCCGCCTATGGATATGAAAGCTACAAACACATGTCGGGAACCGGCTACAATTTCAAGATCGGTGTCATAGCCAAGCCTATCAACGAACTCCGCATAGGTTTCGCTTTCCATACTCCCACATATTATAATATCAACTACGACGGATGGGCGCAGACACAGTTCGACTATTCGTCGGGAATCAACGGATATTATCCCAACACCAACACCGCCGGCTGTGACGACTTTTTCTCGTTTAAGATGCGCACTCCGTGGCGCATGATGCTCGGTGTGGCAGGCGTGATAGGGCGTAATGCCATCGTCAGCGTCGACTATGAATATCGTCCGTTCAACCAGATGGTTGTCAAAGACGATATGGGATATGAATACCGCGATATCAGTTCTCAGATTAAAGACGACTATTCGGGCGTCAATATAATTCGCGTGGGAGCTGAATACCGCCTTACCCAGAACTTCAGTGTCCGTCTGGGCTATTCGTGGCAGGGTTCGTCGGCAACAGCTTCAGCCAAAGACGGATATGTCTACACCGACGGCCCCGACGGTACCGAAACCCAGCCCTCGTTCACGACCGACGGCTCGATAAACTATGTGACCGCCGGCCTCGGCTATCACTACAAGGCCTTCTATATCGACGCGGCATACGTCTATCGCAACCGTTCGAGCAACTGGCACGCCTACACCGCTTCGGCCGACAATCCTTCGACTGTGGCCAAGCTGAAAGACACCCAGAACTCGCTGGTGTTCTCGCTCGGCTTCAAGTTCTGACCCGAAAGGAACCCGACTATAACAGATGTGGCTGATGTTTCGCACACGAAACATCAGCCACATCTGTTA
>DBGBEM010000054.1:0-4649 GCA_048477235.1 Muribaculaceae bacterium
GACTTGTATATTACAATTTCGTCATTCATAATCCTATCGTTCTCAGTGTGATTTATAAATTCTTTCAGTTCCATGACAATCTCACCATTTGCGTTCCATATTTATGCGTTTTTCTTTAAACTATTTTTATGAATATTTCGCAGTGATGGATTATCGCTGACAAGTTTTAGAAGTCTGCCAAAGTCAGAGCCAGATGGCGATCTGATAGGTGATGACCGCGGCGAGCCACGCCACAGCGGTGTTATAGACTACCGAGAACAGGCCGTAGCCCCAGTGGCCGGTTTCCTTTACGATGGCCACGAGGGTAGCCATGCATGGGAAATACAGCAGCACGAACACCATAAAGGCCAATGCCGAAGCCGAGGTGAAGTCGGGCTTGCCGGTGACAGGATTCGGCGCCTTGATACGTTCAGATAGTTTCGATTCGGCAACTTCCTCGTCGCCCGTATAAAGCACTCCGAGACTCGACACGACTATCTCTTTTGCCGGAATTCCGGCAAGCACGGCAACAGTGGCGCGCCAGTGGAATCCTGCCGGCTCCATAACCGGATTCACAGCCTTTCCGGCCATTTCGAGGTAGGAGTCGCGCGAGGTGTCAATCCGGCCCTCGTCGATCTGTTCGGCCTCAAACGAGGGTGTCGAGGCCTGTTCGTCGTGAAGAGGGAAATAATTCAACGCCCAGACGATTATCGAGGCTACCAGAATAACGCCGCCCATCTTGCGCAGATACTGCTCACCCTTGGCCCACATGTGGCGGCACGACGCCTTGAATGTCGGAAGGCGGTAAGGGGGCAGCTCCATGACAAAAGGAGTCTCGTCGGCCTTGAAGTAGAACCGGCGCAACATTCTGGCTGTCAGCACCGCCACGAGTATGCCCAATATGTATAGCGACATAAAGGCGAGAGTGGCATGGTCAGGGAAAAACGCGCCTATAAGGAGCACATAGATAGGCACTCGGGCCGAGCACGACATGAACGGGTTTATAAGAATCGTTATCAGGCGGCTCGAACGGCTCTCGATCGAGCGCGTCGACATTATGGCCGGCACATTGCATCCGAAGCCCATGACAAGAGGTATGAAGCTTTTTCCGTGGATTCCCATGCGGTGCATGACCTTGTCCATGATGAATGCCGCGCGCGCCATATAGCCCGAGTCTTCGAGAAACGACAGGCAGAAGTAGAGGATGAGTATATTCGGAAGAAAAACGATAACGCCGCCTACACCGCCGATGATGCCGTCGCCGATGAGATCTTTGAGAGGCCCGTCGGGCATATACTGCTCGACCAGCGAGCCGAGCCAACCGACGGCTGCCTCGATCCAGTCCATAGGATACTGGCCGACACTGAACGTGGCCCAGAAAATGAATGCCATTATGGCGAGAAAAATCGGGAATCCGAACAGGCGGTTGGTTACGATGGCGTCGAGCACGCGGGTTGTGTCGGCCGAGTCCACCGGATTCTGCTCCATAGTCTCGGCGAGCGCGCCTGAAATGAATCCATAGCTTTCTCCGGCAATCAGCGATGCGACATCCTCGCCCGGAAACACCTCGGCGAGACGTTCGACCTCACGGTCGCGCAGCTCGAAAATCTCTTTTGCGTCTTTTGTGCCTTCGACAAGACTCTCGACCTCCTTGTCGTTCTCAAGCAACTTTATCGCCATATAACGCGGCGAGAACCTCGGCCGCAGATCGGGGTCGGCCTTCAGAGCGCGGTTCAGAATACCGACACTCTGTTCAAGCTCCTTGCCGAGAGTGACATGGACATGGCGAACCACGGCATGACGGTCTTCAGCAACAGCGATGACAGCGTCGAAAAGCTGTCGGATTCCCTCTCCGGTGCGCGCCACTGTCGGAACGATCGGCACTCCGATCATCTCGCTCAGTTTCTTGTAGTCGAGCGATATTCCTTTCTGTTTGAGTTCGTCGAACATATTGAGCGCGATAACCATCGGCCGGTTCATGTTGATCAGCTCGGTGGTCAGATAGAGATTGCGCTCGAGATTTGTGGCATCGACAATATTGACGATAACATCGGGCTCGTTATCGCGCAGATATTTGCGCACATAGAGTTCTTCAGGCGAATAACAGGCCAGCGAATAGGTTCCCGGAAGATCGACAATGCGGAATGTGACATCGTCCTGACGGAATGTTCCTGTTTTGGCGTCGACTGTGACACCGCTGTAGTTGCCTACGTGCTCTCTGGCTCCCGACGCCACATTGAACAGAGACGTTTTTCCGCAGTTCGGATTGCCGATAAGAGCGACATTGATTGCCGAAAGATGGCCCGGGGCGAGAGGAATTTCAGATGTCGACGGATCGTTGTCGGGGCGCGGATGACCTTGAGCATCGACTTCGGCTACGACAACCTGAGCTGCTTCGGAGCGTCGCAACGACACTTCATATCCCATCAGGGAGTATTTCACAGGGTCGTTGAGGGGAGCCTGAAGCATATCCTTGACTGTTCGTCCCTTGACAAACCCCATCTCTATCATACGTTTACGGAATGCGCCGTGACCAAGCACTTTCACGACAACGGCCGACTGGCCCGGCTTAAGATCGGATAGTCTCATATTCTCGCTTAATTCTATGCAAAATTAGCGAATATGTATGAACTGCGAAATACTCAGAGCAGAGTATTTTTTTCATCAAAGGCTGGCGGCCTCATGCGTGGCCCTGCAATTCCGTCCGAAGGAAAGGGGCCGTAGGAGATTCTCCGGCCGCGATAGCCTCGGGAGTGCCCGTCGCTATGATTCTTCCGCCGTTCTTACCGCCGCCCGGCCCCATGTCGACTACATAGTCGGCGCTCTTGATGACATCGAGATTATGTTCGATGACAACGACCGTATTGCCGCGGTCGACAAGTCGGTTCAGAACAGTCATGAGTGTGGAAATGTCGTCGAAGTGCAAGCCTGTTGTCGGCTCATCGAGAATGAAGAGAGTGCGGCCCGTATCGCGTTTGGCGAGTTCGGTAGCAAGTTTCACGCGCTGGTTCTCTCCCCCTGAGAGCGTCGACGACGGCTGTCCGAGCTTTATATAGCCGAGGCCGATCTCCTGCATGACCTTGATTTTATGAAGAATCGAAGGCATATTGGCAAAAAATTCAACAGCCTGGTTTATTGTCATATCGAGCACATCGGCTATCGACTTTCCTTTAAACCTCACTTCAAGTGTCTCGCGGTTATAGCGCTTGCCGTTACAGGTCTCGCATGGCACAAGCACATCGGGGAGAAAGTTCATCTCGATAGTACGGTAACCGTTGCCGGAACAGGTCTCGCATCGGCCTCCCGCAATATTGAACGAGAAGCGACCGGGCTTGTAGCCGCGAACACGTGATTCTGGAAGCCCTACGAAGAGATTCCTGATATCGGTGAACACTCCGGTGTAGGTCGCCGGATTCGAGCGCGGCGACTTGCCCAAAGGTGTCTGGTCGACAGTGACGACCTTGTCGATATTCTCGAGCCCGCGTATCTCGCCGTAGGGAAGCGGCTCTGCCTGAGAGCGGTAGAACCGGCGCGACAGAATGGGCTGCAGGGTTCCGTTGATCAGCGATGACTTGCCGCTGCCGCTCACTCCGGCTACGACAGTCAGAGTTGCGAGCGGAATGCGGAGATCAACGCCCTGAAGATTGTGTCCGGCTGCTCCGATGAGTTCGAGAAAGCGACCGTTACCCGGCCGACGCACCGGGGGCACAGCAATCTCGCGCCGCCCGGTCAGGTAATCGGCGGTCAGTGTCGACGTCCGCAGCATCTCTTCCGGCGTTCCGCTGAAAACGACGTTTCCGCCTTTGCGTCCGGCTCCAGGGCCTATATCGACAATATAGTCGGCGTCAAGCATCATGTCTTTGTCGTGTTCGACCACGATGACCGAGTTTCCGGCATCGCGAAGACGCTTGAGCGAATCGATAAGACGGCGGTTGTCGCGCTGGTGGAGTCCGATGCTCGGTTCGTCGAGAATATAAAGCACGTTGACAAGCTCGCTCCCGAGCTGTGTGGCAAGCCTTATGCGCTGACTTTCACCCCCCGACAGCGTCGCCGAATTGCGGTCGAGCGACAGATATTCGAGACCAACGTCGACCATGAACCGCAACCGGGTGCGTATCTCCTTGAGAATCTCATGCGCCACGATGCGCGAGGTGGCCGGCAGGCGGTCTTCGACATTTTCTGCCCATTCGAGCAGGTCGCCGATGTCGAGGCGTGTCAGTTCGGCGATATTCTTGCCGTCGATAAAAAAGTGGAGAGCCTCGCGGTTAAGGCGTGCGCCGCCACACTCAGGACACACGGCGCGCGAAAACCATTGTCCGCTCCACTTGCGCGCCGCACGCCCGCTGTCTTCGTCCTGAAGCGATTCGATATATTTCACAAGTCCCTCGTAGGTCTGGAAATAATTCGAAGTCGAAAGAGTGTCGTTTTTCAGCACGAGGCGTTCGGTGGTGCCGTTTAGAATGTCGCTCAGAGCTTCGTCGGGAAGATCGGCCACAGGAGTGTCGAGCGTGCAGCCGTATTTCTCGCATATAGCCGCAACCTGCCAGAAAACCATCACATTGCGGTATTTTCCGAGCGGCAGTATCGCTCCCTCGCGAATCGAAAGCTTCGGATCCGGAATGATTTTCTCGCGGTCGACGATATTGACGGTGCCGAGCCCTTTACAGCAG
>DBGBEM010000055.1:0-21181 GCA_048477235.1 Muribaculaceae bacterium
GATATTAGTTTCAGAAGAAATCGCCTCGCGCTGTCCGGAGTTTACCGGAGTTGCCCTAGAGGCCACTGTTGTCAACACTTCTTTCAGTGACGGGCTATGGAGAGAAATCCATGCTGCAGAGGCAGACTGCCGTAGCCGGCTCACCACAGAAACGGTCAAAGAGCTGCCACCCGTGGCTGCGACCCGCGAGGCTTATCGTCGGTGTGGTAAGGATCCGAGCCGCTACCGTCCGTCGGCCGAGGCCTTGATGCGCCGTGTGCTGAAAAACGCTGACCTATATCAGATTTCTACCGTAGTAGATCTCATTAATCTGGCGTCGCTCGTCTATGGCTATTCGATAGGCGGTTTCGACGCCGGGCTCATCGCCGGTGACACGCTTACTCTCGGAATCGGCCGCGAGGGGGAGCCCTACGAGGGAATCGGCCGCGGCGCGCTCAATATAGCGGGGATGCCGGTTTACCGCGATGCCATTGGGGGCGTCGGCACCCCTACGAGCGATAATGAGCGGACTAAACTGAGCCTCGCCACTACGCATCTGCTTGTTATCGTCAACGGCTATGACGGCGACAGCGCCAACACACGAGCCTGCGCCGACTTCATCGCTGATCTGCTGCGACGCTATGCATCGGCGACTGATATCCGTCTTGTCAAATTTCCTTGATTATAAGGTTTATAACGATTATTTCAGGAGGGATTTCGGGCGGTCGAGAGCCGGGGTTTCGAGGGCGCCGAGGTCGAGGGCGGTGTGGAAGATCGCCTCGGTAGTGTGGCGCAGGTCTTTGCCGCGGCGGGCGCCGGCGACCTTGTCGGGGAAGAGGCGGCCGTATTCCGGCGTGTACCAGATGAAGCAGGCCGGATAGTGGGTCGCTTCGTTCTCAGAGGCGTGAAGGTATACGCCGTTCTCGCCGAGTCCTTCGCCATGGTCTGAAATGAACAATACTACGGCGTTGCGGCCGCGCAGACTATCGAAAAGGTCGGCGAGGAATGCGTCGGTGGCGATGATGGTGTTGTCGTAGGCGTTTATTATCTGCTCCTGCGACGACGCAGCGATCTCCTTGTTCGAGATGTCGGGGAGGAAGCGGGCCTGACGGTCGGTATAGTGTGACTTATACCACCAGTGGGAGCCTATGGTATGGACAACGGCGAGTTTCGGCCCGGCGGTTTTCTCTGACCATTGGCTTATCATCGGCAGCAGATCGGCGTCGAGCCATTTGTCGTAGGAGTAGTCAGACTTGGCGCCGTTGCAGTAGATCAGCGAGTCGCATTCGTGGGCGAAATATGCGTAGCTTTGGCTTATGCTCTGGTTGGCGAACCAGGCGGTGGAGTAGCCGGCTTTTTTGAAGAGGGTTACGAACGACTGGTCGTTGTATGGCGCCACCGGGTCGGCGGGGTCAGCTTTTGTCATTAAGACCGGCACACTCGCTGAGGTGAAAGTGGCTTCGGAGTAGACTTCCGGAAAAGAGATGAGAGCGGTGTCGCGGCTCAGAAGCGGCATAGTGTTGCGCGCGTAGCCGTTCTGGGGCAGGTGGTCGGCGCGAAGCGACTCGCCGAGAATAATAAAGACGTCGGGCGGTGTCGATGCGGGCGCAACGGGAGTGTTAGTGTAGGTGTCGCGGTTCTCTTCGATGGCGCGGCGATTGTTAAAATAGTCGTTGAAGGCGTAGTAGATTGAGAAAGGCAGGCGCGCTGATACTGAGGCGTTAATACGGGGAAAGAAGTAGCCGGGGAGAAACATTACGGCGAGACCGAGGACTAAAGCCGTGAGGCTCGTGCGCCGCGAGGCTCTGACACGTGTCCAGCGGTAGAAGGCTATTGCCGCCGAAACCACGGCCGACAGAGCGATTACGGCGATCAGTATCGGACTTATGACAGTCATCCACATTGTGGCGTCGTTGACGAGGGCTACCTCGATGCTCGCGGCTGTAAGAGAGATGCCGATGGTCAGGGAGTAGTAGCACATCACCGAGCTGAAGACCGCTAACAGCGGGAAGCCGATAGCAAAAAGGATGCGGCTCGAACAAAGCACCATAAGCACGCCCGAGGCGCAGACCGCGGAGACGAGCCACTTCACTACGGCGAGAATGAAGCTGTGGAAATTCGACACCGGCACGGAATGGAATTCGATGGCGACCACTGTCAGGCAATATAGCAGGCTCACGGCTGCCCAGAAGGCGAACAGCGGCATCTTTTTATCGAGGAATCGTTTGAACATCAGAATTATAAGGCTTATGGGGCCTATATGGCCTATAGTTATTTTTTCAGGAGGGATTTCGAGCGGTCGAGGGCAGGCGTTTCGAGGGCGCCGAGGTCGAGGGCGGTGTGGAAGATCGCCTCGGTTGTGTGGCGCAGATCTTTGCCGCGGCGGGTGGCGGCGACCTTGTCGGGGCAGAGGCGGCCGTATTCCGGCGAATACCATATCATGCAGGCCGGATTGTGGGTAACGTCGTTGGTGGTGGAGTGGAGGTAGTTGCCGTTTTCGCCCATACCTTCGCCATGGTCGGCGCAGTAGAGCACAACGGCATTGCGGCCGCGCAGCAGGCTGAACAGGCCGGCGAGGAATTCGTCGGTGGCAACGATAGAGTTGTCGTAGGAGTTGACGATCTGCTCGTGGGTCAGCGTGGCAAACTCTTTGTTTGTCATGTCGGGGCGGAAGCGGGCGTGGCGGTCGGTGTAATGAGAATTGTACCACCAGTGGGAGCCGATTGTATGGACGACGGCGAGTTTTGGCCTGCCGGATTTGCCGAGCCAGCTGCTGATAAGCGGCAGAAGGTCGGTGTCGAGCCATTTGCCGTAGGAATACATCGATTTGGCGGCGTTCCCTTTGCATCGTATCAGCGAGTCGCATTCATGGGCATAATATGCGAAGGTTTCTGTAGGGCTCTGATTGGCAACCCAGGCTGTCGTATAGCCGGCGTTTTTGAAGAGTGTTATGAAAGACTGGTCATGGAAAGAGGCTTCGTCGGAAGTCAGATTGAGTTTCGTCAGCAGATGTGGAACGCTGGCGAAGGTTATGTTGAATTCCGAATATATGTCGGGAAACGCGATGAGAGCGGTGTCGTGGCTCAGAAGCGGCATAGTGTTGCGCGCATAGCCGTTCTGGGGCAGATGGTCGGCCCGCAGCGATTCGCCGATGACGAAGATGACGTCAGGCGGAGTCGCCGACGGAGTGGCGGGAGTGTTGACGTAGGTGTCGCGGCCGTCATTGATTTTTTTCAGGTTGCCGAGATATTCAACCGTTGCTGAGTAGATGGAGTAGGGAAGCCGGGCGGCTACCGGAGCCTGGATGCCTGAGACGACGACCACCGGCAGGCATGTTATCGCCAGACCGACGGTGAAGGCCGTTATGGCAGTGCGGGCCGAGGCCCTGACGCGCGTCCAGCGGAAAAAAGCTATCGCGGCGGAAAGCAGGGCCGAGCCGATGATAACAGCGACAAGCGGCACGCTCAGCATCCCCATCATCCCGCTGCCGGTCATGGTTGTCTCGATCCAGTCGCCGGTCAGGTTCACGCCGAGGGAGAGATGGAAGCAGCATACCGTTGCGCTCACCATCGCTAAGAGCGGAAAGCAGACCGCGAAGAGGATGCGGTTCGAACAGAGAACCATCATGACGCCCGAGGCGCAGACCGATACCGTCAGCCATTGCAGGAAAGCCAGCGCGAAACTGCGGAGGCCCGAAACCGGAACGGAGTGGAACTCGATGGTGACCACTGTCAGGCAATAGAGCAGGCTCACAGCCGCCCAGAAGGCAAACAGCGGCATCGACCTGTCGGTTAAGCGTCGTAATATAGGCATAGATGGAAATTTCTCGGCAAAATTACAAAAAAATTGGCGTCGGCTAAATCGGCAACCGATTCAAAAAATTTTACCGTCTCCGTCACTTCAGCAAAGATATATTTTGTAGATTTGCGGTTATGGATAAACTTCAGAAAATCTCATCGTTTGTCAATGACGTCCGTCAGATCATTTCAGCCGCTCGTGCTGAAAGTGCGGATGCGATTAATCAGGCCATGATAAAAGCTTATTGGCTTATCGGTAAGCGTATCGTCGAAGAAGATCAGGGCGGTAGCTTAAGAGCAGAATATGGCAGCAGAACACTACGTTCTATATCTCAGGAATTGACACATGAGATTGGTAAAGGGTTTAACGAGCGCAATCTTGCCTATTATCGGAAGTTCTATCTTGATTTTCCAAATGGCGAGATTTTGCACACGCGTGTGCAAAATCTTACTTGGTCGCATATCAGAGCTTTACTTCGCGTTGATAATCCCGAGGCGCGGAGTTGGTATATGAAAGAGGCGTCGGAGCAAATGTGGTCGGTCAGAACTCTTGACCGTAATATTTCTACACAATATTACTTTCGGTTGCTCTCATCCCACGCTAAAGATAAAGTTAAGACCGAGATGGAAGAAAGGACTTCAGACGCTTCATTTTCGCGTCTCACTCCGACACAGTTTATCAAATCTCCCGTTGTTACCGAATTTCTCGGCCTCGGTAAAGACATAGATTTTACGGAATCAGACCTCGAAAAGTCGCTTATAACACATTTGCAGCAGTTTCTGCTGGAACTTGGCAAGGGATATGCTTTCGTGGAACGCCAGCAACATGTCGTGACAGATACCGACGATTATTATATTGACCTTGTGTTTTATAACTATCTGATGCGTTGTTTCGTCCTTATAGATTTGAAAACTTCGAAGCTTACCCATCAAGACGTGGGACAGATGGATATGTATGTTCGGATGTACGACGAGCTGAAACGCAACGAGGGTGATAATCCGACAATAGGCATTTTGCTTTGTGCTGAGACGAGTAAAGACATAGCACGTTACTCGGTGCTCAATGGAAGCTCTCAGTTGTTCGCTTCCAAATATATGACTTATCTTCCCTCTGAGGAAGATTTGCTGAGTGAGATTGACCGACAAAAAGAGTTCTATCTCTTGCAAAAGAAAAAATGAAATCAGGAGCATGGATTATTTCCACGCTCCTGATCTCGTTAGGCTTACTATTCGTCAGATGATGATTTTGTTCTTGCGGTAGTATTCGCGGAAGGTCGACGGGCTGCACCCCTTCTTCCGCTTGAAGATACGGTTGAAGTTCGACACGTTGTTGAAGCCGGCCTCGAAGCAGATCTCGAGCACCGACGAGGTGCTCTCGGCCAGCAGCCTTGCGGCATGGCCGAGGCGAACGTCGATGATATAGTCGCTGACGGTGCGGCCTGTGCGCAGCTTGAAGAAGCGCGAGAAGGCCGACGGTGTCATGCACACGAGCATGGCGAGGTCTTCGAGGCGGACGTCCTGTTTGTAACGGGCCTTGATATATTCCTCGACCTTGTGGATGCGGCGCGATTCGGCCGTTGCTACGGTGGCCGCTCCGCCGTTTGAGCTGAGAAGCTGATAATCATCTTCCTTCGAGAGCACGAAAAGTATTTCCATCAGCTTCAGAACGCGGTAGAAATCGGGCTGGGCAGCGGTTATTTCGTCGAAAAGCTTATACATCTTCACAACTGTCGAGAGCGAGAACGCCACGCCCGATTTAGCCCGGGCGAAGAGGTCGTTCATCGATTTCAGCTGCTTTTTTGCCAGAAAGGTGTCGCCGAACACCTTCGGCGAGAACTGTATCGTTATCTCGCGGATGCGCGGCGACCGGCACTGGTATTGTTCCCAGACGTGTTCGAGTCCCGAACCGACAAGAACGAGGTCATATTTCCCGAGAACCTCCACCGAGTCGCCGACGATGCGACGGGCGCCTTCGCAGTTCTCGACGAAGTTGAGCTCGAACTCGTCGTGGCGGTGGAGAGGATAATCGAATTCGCTTTTGTAGCGGTCGACCAGATAGAAACAATCTTCCTCAGAGAGAGGCGTTATTTCTGTGATTGCGGGTGATGATAGCTGAATCATGTCTCTGAGAATTAGTCGGTTATTGTTTTTCGAGAAGCAGAACGCGAGAGCAGTAGTCGACCTTCTTGCCCCAGGGCAGATCGTGGTTGGGGCGCATTTCGAGGCCGTTGTCGAGAAGGAATTTTCCTGAGAAAGTCTTTCCCTCGTAGGGGAGGGGAGTGAGGTCTATGGCGTTGAGTTCGGTGACTTTATACGTTGCGTCGGGGTCGAGGCCGTCCATCGGCGTGCGCGTTGCGAGCGGAGCCGAATAGTCGTTGTTTGTGCGGAACCAGTAGTAGACGGCCTGCGATTTGTCGGGGGCGACATACATAAGTGAGCAGGCGCCTTTGCCGTCGAAGGGGGAGACGAGGCGGTAGAGGTCGCCGAGTTGCACAGTCGGACGGATCTTCTTGTATTCAGCGATAGCCTTGCGGCAGAAATCGCGGTCTTCGGCCGACATATCGCGCGGCTGTATCTCCATTCCGAGACGTCCGGTCATGGCGACGTCGCAGCGGAACTTCAGCGGCACGACGCGGTAGGTCGTATGGTTCGGCACGGCGCTGATATGGCTCCCCATTGCTACGGCTGGGAAGAACAGACTCGTTCCCCACTGGGCACCGAGGCGCTGGAGAGCGTCGGTGTTGTCCGACACCCAGAACTCGTCGGTATAGTCGAGCAGGCCGTAGTTGGCGCGTCCGCCCCCCGAGGCACAGGCCTGAATGGCGACGTCGGGATATTTGGCGCGGATGCGGCGCAGCACGTCGGTCAGGCCGCGGTGGTAGCGAATCGAGAGTTCGCTCTGGCGGTCGGCGGGGAGGCTGGGCGAGCCGTATTGCATTACCGGGGCGTTGGCGTCCCATTTGATATAAGCTATCTCGGGGTTGTTGGTCAGCATCGTGTCGACGAGGTTGAAGATGAAATCTTGTACCTTCGGGTTGGCGAGGTCGAGCACGAGCTGCGTTCCGCCGCGCCCTTCGACGATGTCGCGGTTGGGGGCGCGCAGAATCCAGTCGGGATGTTTTTTGTAAAGCTCCGAGTTTGAGTTTGTCATCTCGGGCTCGATCCATATTCCGAACCTGACGCCTTTCTTCCGGGCCTCGTCGGTCAGCCATTTCAGTCCGTGGGGCAGCTTGCGGCGGTCAACCTCCCAGTCGCCGAGCGACGAATTGTCGGAGTCGCGGCGGCCGAACCATCCGTCGTCCATGACGAAGAGCTCGCCTCCCATGTCGGCGATGTCCTGCATCATTCCGGCCATTGTCGGCTCGTCGATGTTGAAATAGACCCCTTCCCACGAGTTGAGCAGAATCGGGTTGACCTCCGTGCCGTGGGCTATATGGTGGTTTCGGCCCCAGCGGTGGAAGCGTCGCGACACCTCGCCCATTCCGCTGTCGGAGAAGGTGAGGGCGAGGGCGGGAGTTGTGAATGTCTCGGCGGGCATGAGGCGGTAGGCCGACTCGTCGGGGTTTATTCCGGCGAAGAGCTGGCTGTTGCCGCGGTCGTCGCTGTTGATTCTGAGTCGGTAGTTTCCGCTGTAGACCAGAGCGGCGCCTATAACGCGGCCCGAGCGTTCCGATGGGCGTCCGTCGAGCGAGATCATTATCTCGCCGTGGGAGGTGTGGGAATTGCGGGCGCCGTCTTTGTTCTGGATTACCTTCATTCCGGGAGTGATACGCTCGGTGTTGACGCGCGCTTCGTTGGCCCATGAGCCGTAGAGGCTTGTCAGCCATGCATCGGCCGAGGCGAACGGGAGCGCCGCCGAATCGAAGCGCGTCAGCGTCAGCGGCTTCTTTCCCCGGTTGGTTATGTCGGCCCATGTCTCTATGACATCCTCGCCGGGGAAGGTGCGGTAGTTGAGGGTTACCTCGACGGGATAGTGGCGGTCGGCGAGCGGAATCGAGGTCACCGTGGCTCCCCCGGCTTCAGAGGTGACGCGCGGCGAGCCTTTCTGCTCGAGCACGAGCGTCATGTTGCCGTCGGGCATAGTCATCGACAGGGCGCTCTCCCCTTCGGGGTAGTTGCCGAAAACGGGGTATGCGTCGATGCGCCGGTTCTCCGGGGCGGCGAGCGCTGCCTGCGCGGGATCGGCTACTGCCGGGCCGTAGTAGAGCAGGGCGGGAGCGGCGGCGCTGTCGGTCATGAGTATCAGCGAAGTGTTGGGCGTCGCTATATTTACATATTCCGGCGCGGCTGTAGCGGCAATGGCCGAAAGCAAAGCGCCGAGGATAATTGTATTTCTTTTCATGGGAGGTAAGAAAAATTCTGTTTATATAATAAGGTGTGGGAAATAAGCTGTCGCAGTGGGCCTTAGTCGGCCTTAAAGCATCGGTGGAAGTCCGCAACGCAAATATAGATAAATTTTAACACATAGTGGAAATCCTTTGCACCGTTGGCGCATAATATGCAAAGAATCGGGCAAAAAAGTATCATTGTCGGGCGCCGGATGGCCATGTCTGATGGCCTGAGGCATGATTTTGTCAAATTAGTGTAGGAAATTGCAAAAATTGTATCATCCAAATCGAAAAACGCGACCTATCTTTGCGGCACCATGAAGAACGAATGAAATGAAGGAAAAGACTACTGTATGATTTTATCCCGGACTTCGATGGTCCCAAATCGGGGTCCGGGTTGTTTTTCTCCGCGTTTATCGTTCGTTGCATGTCCTTTGACTGATAACTATTTCTTTAACTTAAATAAATCTGTTTTCCTTAATCCGCTCATGATGACAGGCAAATTTTTCAACTTCAGAGCTGCACTTGTGGCGCTCCTGGCTTTCGTGGCCATAGGAGCGAGCGCGCAAGTGACGGTTACGGGTACGGTCGTCGATCCCGACGATGAACCCATCATCGGAGCTACCGTGCGCGAAGACGGCGCCAGCAACGGCACGTCGACCGACATTGACGGTAATTTCTCTCTTAACGTTAAGTCCGGAAAGGCTACACTGGTTATCTCCTATATAGGTATGGTGACCGAGAAAGTGGCTGTCAACGGGCAGTCTCACCTCAATATCAAAATGAAGTCTGACGGCGGCGTCAACCTCGACGAGGTTGTTGTTGTCGGTTACGGTACACAGCGCCGTGTCGACGTGACCGGTTCGGTTGCCTCGCTGTCGAAAGACCAGATGAAAGAGTCGATCGTCACCAACGCCGACCAGATGCTTCAGGGCAAGGTCGCCGGTGTGCAGGTAACCTCGAACTCGGGTGCTCCCGGCGGTGCGACCTCTATCCGCATCCGTGGTGCAAGCTCTATCAACTCGTCTAACGAACCTCTCTATATTATCGACGGTGTCCAGATGTCGAACACCTCTAATGATATAGGCGGCTTCTCGTGGGCCGGAGGTACCGATGGTCAGACCAAGGTCAACCCCCTGGCTTCGATCGCTCCGAGCGATATCGTTTCTATCGACGTGCTTAAAGACGCATCGGCCTGCGCGATCTACGGTGCTGCCGGCGCCAACGGCGTTGTTATCGTGACCACCCGCCGCGGTGAGGCCGGCCACACCAACGTCACCTACGACGGCTATGTCGCCTGGCAGCAGGTTGCCAAGAAAATCGACATGATGGATCTCAGCGAATATGCCACCTATCAGAACCAGCTCTTTGCCGAGGGCGTCATCAACGAAAAACAGCTCGACAAGGCTTTCCTCGATCCTTCGCTTCTCGGCAAAGGAACCGACTGGCAGGACGAGATTTTCCGCACGGCCTTCATGCAGAGCCATCAGGTCGGCGTTTCGGGCGGTAACGACAAAGTGACCTATGCTATGTCGGGCGGCTGGATGAATCAGGACGGTATCATCATCGGCTCTGACTTCAACCGTTTCAACACCCGCTTCAACCTCGACACCCAGTTCACAAAGTGGCTCAAGCTCGGCGGCTCGCTCGCCTATACCCGCACCAACGAGAAGATCACCCTCAACGACGGCTCTGACGGTGTTATCATGCAGGCCATGACAATGCAGCCCCATGTTCCCGTGCGCGACTTCGACGGCAACTGGGCCGGCCCGACAACCGTCGACGGCTCTTCGACATGGAACCCCGTCGCTCTGGCTCTCCAGAAGAACAACCGCCTGCTGCGCCAGCGCATCATGGGTAACTTCTATGCCAGCGTCGACTTCCTGAAATATTTCACCTTCCGCGCCGAATATGGCTTCGACGCCTCTCAGAACCAGAACAAGTCGTATATCCCGCGCTATCAGTTCGGCCTCGTCTCGAACGACATCAACCAGATGATGCAGCGCGAAGACCACTCGTTCTTCTGGGTTCAGAAAGACTATGTCACCTACCACCAGCGCTTCGCCGAGAAGCACGACCTGACCGTCATGGCCGGTTTCGAGGCTTCGAAGTCGAGCTGGAACAACACCACTCTCATCAAGAAGAACTTCTCGTCGGATCAGATCTTCGTTATGACCAACGACGGTGAGTTCGTCAGCAACGCCGGCTATGAGGATTCGGCCTCGACCGCCTCTTACTTCGCCCGCGCCAACTATGCTTTCGACAACCGCTACCTTCTGACTGCTACCATCCGTCGCGACGGTTCGTCGAAGTTCGGCCCCAACAACAAGTGGGGAACATTCCCGTCGGTGGCTCTCGCATGGCGTATCACCGAGGAAAGCTTCATGGAAAGCACCCGCGACTGGCTCAACAACCTCAAGCTGCGTCTGGGCTACGGTAAGGTCGGTAACTCGAACATCGACACCTACCGCTATGCCGCCGCCATGAACGCTATGATGACCCCTTCCGGAACCGCCTACTATCCCGCCAACCTCGCCAACCCCGACCTCAAATGGGAGGCATCGGAGCAGTTCAACGCCGGTATCGACTTCTCGGTTCTCAACAACCGTATCGAACTCACTGTCGACGTCTATAAGAAGCAGACCGACGGCCTTCTTCTCGAAGTGTTCACCCCGGGTTATCTCGCCGGCTCGAACGGCCTGACAATCCGTCCGCCCTACGCCAACGTCGGCAAGACCCAGAACACCGGTGTCGACATCTCGCTGAACGCTCGTCCGATCGTGAACCGCGATTTCTCGTGGCGCATGGGCCTGACAATGTCTCACAACAAGAACAAAGTCGTATCGCTCAACGAAAACTCTCAGGACATGCGCGGTAAGATCGACTGGTATTCAGAATTCCAGTCGGCCACGCTGATCACCGTCGGCAAGCCTATGGGCGTGTTCTACGGCTATGTTACCGAAGGTCTCTTCACCTCGGCCGACGACATCCGCAACCACGCCACCCAGACCGGCGGCAACCAGCCCTACTCGAACCGCGTTGACCGCACCTCGGGCGCATTCATCGGCGACATCAAGTTCAAAGACCTCAACGACGACGGCGTCATCAACGAAGATGACCAGACAATCATCGGCGACCCGAACCCCGATCTGACCTTCGGCTTCACAAATGCCTTCTCTTATAAGGATTTCGAACTTTCGATCGGTCTGACCGGCCAGATCGGCGGCGACATCCTCAACTGGGCCCGCTACAAAACAGAAGCTGTCTCGTCGATCTGGGACAACCAGACCGCCCGCGTGCTCGACCGCGCGCAGCTCGGAATGTATGACCCCGCTTTGGGCTACGACCCCGACAACGTGTTCCTCGCCAGCGAAGGCAACGGTATTCCGCGCTTCTCGAACCTCGACGGCAACTCGAACTGCCGCATGAGCGACCGCTGGATCGAAGACGGCTCGTATCTGCGAATCCAGAACATCTCGCTCAGCTACAACCTCCCGCAGAAGTGGGGCGGCAAGATCGGACTGACCAACGCCCGCATCTACTTCAACGTCCAGAACGTCTACACCTTTACCAAGTATAAGGGCTACGATCCTGAAATCGGTGCCTATAACCAGAGCGCACTGCTGCAGAACATCGACCGCGGCCGCTATCCGACACCGCGCACCTACACTCTTGGTTTGAATCTCTCTTTCTAATCACCTCATAAAACAATATCAGACACAAGATGAAATCTATCTATAAACCGCTTGTCGCAGCCCTCGCGCTCATGGGAAGCCTGACATCGTGCAGCGATTTCCTGACCGTCGACCCCGTCGACAAGCTCACCCAGGACAACTTCTACACCAGCGACGACCGCGTGCGCCTCAACACAGCCACGCTCTACGCCTCGGCAACCTGGGATCAGTTCAGCCACGACTTCCAGTGGAAGTTCGATATGCTGTCGGGCGACATGTTCTACACCAATTCGGCCGAAGGCCAGTGGTATTTCGGAACCTACACCTCTGTCAACCAGTATATCAACCAGGGCTGGGAAGGCCTCTACAACGTCATCGCCTTCGCCAACTCGATTATCCACGATATGCCGGGCAAATGCCAGAGCGGCGTCACCGAGGCCGCAATCCTTCAGGCTCAGGCGGAAGCCCGCTGCGTGCGAGCCTACTGCTATTATCTGCTGACCGAGGCATGGACAAACGTTCCCGTCGTCGAGAACAACTCCGAGAACATAACCTCGAACAACCTCCAGCTCCCGCCGGCAACCCAGAAGAGTATCTATGAGTTCATCCTCAAAGATCTCAACTTCGCCGTCGAGAACCTGCCGATGTCCGACAAGGACAACTTCCGCGCCACCCGTCTGACAGCTCTGGCCATCCGCGCCAAAGTAGAGCTGACAATGGCCAGCCACACCGACATGGGCTTCGACCGCCAGGCTCTCTACACCGCCGCCGCCAACGACGCCAAGACCGTCATCGACAACAAGCCGGCCATCACCGAAATCGACTATTCGACACTGTTCGACGTCGAGGCCAACAACGGCCCCGAATCGCTGCTGGCAATCCAGTGCGGCGTGCTCGGCTACTCCTACGGTAACGGCCGCAACTGCGCCTGGAGCCGCTCGTCGGTCATCGCCGACCAGACCTGGGGCGCCGGCAAAGGCCCGACAATCTCGCTGCAGAGCCTCTACGACGACCGTGACCAGCGCCGCCAGTGGGTTTACATGACACTCGACGACTATTATCCCAACCTCAACAAAGCCAACGGCGGTTACACCTACAAGTTCATCAACCGCGGCGACGACGGCTCTATCGTTGAGGACAAGAACGAGATGCTCGCCCACCTCAAGAAATATGTTATCGGCAAGTCGGCCGACTGCGCCGGCAACGTCGGCCTCAACCAGGATGCCGCCAACAATATCTATCTGCTGCGTCTGGCCGATATGTATTTCGTGCGTGCCGAGGCTATCATGGGAACCGCCGACCAGACCAGCGACCCCGTCGCTCTCGACATGGTCAATCAGGTTCGCCACCGCGCCGGACTCTGGACCGACCTCACCTCGCTTACCTACGAGCAGCTGCTTCAGGAGCGTCGCGTTGAGTTCGCCTTCGAGGGAATCAACTGGTTCGACATCCTGCGCTACCGCTACCGTTCGGGCGACCAGAAAGCCATCGACTTCCTCAACTCGGGCTGGGGCACAGGCTACAACCGTTCGGCAATGTATGTCCAGAAAGAGGGCACTTCGACCTCCAACGAGAACAACCGCAGCCAGTATACCATCGCCGACAACAAGGCCGACTGGGCGCAATACGATCCCATCATAATCTCTACCGAAGCTTTCAAGCTGCCGATTCCCGCCGCCGCCTCGACGACATCTCCCCAGCTTCTCGGCGCTCCCGTAGACTATGTTTCGCCCTACGAAGACTAATAACAACACCAACTTTTCGAACAGAATCAAATCATGAAAAGATTTCTCAAATATATCCTTCTGGCTCCTGCTGCCGTGATTGGCCTGTCGCTGACCGGCTGTTCCGACAACGATGCCGACGCCGACAAGGGCAAGACCCCCGAGGTCAGCTACTTCCGCATGACCGATCCGGGAAGCGAACATATCACCGAAGCCATGCTCGGCGACAAGATCGCCATCTGCGGTAATCATCTCGGCGACGTACAGCAGGTCTGGTTCAACGACCAGAAAGCCATGCTCAATCCCGCCTACGTGACCTCAGAGGTAATCGTGGTCGAGATTCCCAACGCTATCTCGGAGAATGTGACCAACACCGTGCGCCTCGTCACCTCGCAGGGCAAATCGACCGAAGTTCCGTTCAACACAATGGTTCCCGAGCCGATGCTGACCTCTATGACCTGTGAATGGGCCAAACCGGGCGACGTCGTCACCATCAACGGCGACTATTTCGTGACCGACGATGAATATCCCCTTCAGATAACATTCCCCGGCGGCGTCACCGTCACTCCCGAAAGCTTCATCGAGATGGAGCGTACGTTCGTGACTCTCAAAGTGCCCGAAGGCGCGACCGCCGAAGGCCGCATCACCGCCACCTCACGCTACGGCGAAGGCCTCGCCTCGTTCGTCTGGCACGACACACGCGGCATGATTCTCGACTGGGACGGAACCCACGGCAAGGCTGTGGCTCTGGCCAACGGCTGGCGCAAAGGCGACAAGATCACTTTCACGGAAGCTGATGGAATTCCCGGGCTCGACGGCAAATTCATCCTCTTTTCGGGTGTGAAAGCCGACTACAACGACATGGGTGAAGACAACTTCTCGTTCAACCACTGGCCCGTCGATGAGAACGCTGTCGCATCGCTCGACATCTCGACTCTGTTCGACACCTCGAACTGGATGGACTACTGCCTCAAATTCGAGGTATTCATCCCGACATCGACCCCCTGGACAATCTGCTCGCTGAACGTTCTGTTCACACCGGCCTCGATCTTCGGCGACAACACCTATCTGTTCGGCGAAGACGATCCCTATCCCTATCCGCGCGCAATGTGGACGCCATGGCAGGCCACAGGCAGCTACGACACCGGCAACAAGTGGGTCACCGTTTCGATTCCCCTGACCGACTTCAACAAAGACCGCTACATGAATCCCTGCTCTCGCAAGATGACCTCCGACGACTTCGCCGGTCTGACGATGATTGTCTGCTGGGGTCCCTTCAGCGAAGAAACCAATGTGCCTGTAACCATGGCTATCGACAACATCCGCGTAGCTCCCCTGGTTGAGCCGGGCGCCGATGATGAAGAAGAGTCGAAATAACCGAATCACCTCAAAACAGAAGCATAAATGAAACTCCTTAAATATTTTCTCCCCCTCGGACTTTTCGCCTTCGCTGCTGTTTCCTGCTCCGACAACATGGAGGACGACGTCACACTGACGCCGGTAGCCGCCTCTGTCGATGCCATCGCCGAGGGCTCGACCGTCGACCTGCTGCTCCACCGCAGCCTGACGGTGAAGTTCAACCATTCGGTCAAGATCGCCGATCCGGCAGGAATCACGCTCAACGGCGTTCCCGTTGAGGGCGCCGAAGCCAAAGTATGTGAGCTGACAGTGCCTCTGGCTCTCGAAGCCGGCAAGGACTACACCTTTGCCATCGCCGACGGCGCCCTTGTGCGCTACGAGCATCCCGAGCTCGCCGTTCCGGCCTATACGCTCCATTTCTCAACGGCCGAGCTCCCCGTGCTCGACGCCAATCTGACCGACCCTGCCGCAACCCCCGAGGCTAAGGCCCTCTTCGCCCTGCTGCAGAGCCAGTATGGCCAGAAGACAATGTCGGGAACCATGGGTAAGGACGGCTGGACAACTGAATACTACGACCTTATTTCGGAAGTTTCGGGCGAGAAACCCGCCGTTGTCGGCTTCGACTATATCCATCTGGCCTCGTCCCCCTCGAACTGGGTTGACTACGGCGACATCACTCCTGTCCGCGAAGCCTGGGAAGGCGGTTCTATCGTGCAGCTGATGTGGCACTGGCGCGTTCCGCGTCTCGACAATCCGAAAGCCACTCTCGACTACGGCACCTCGCGCTTCAGCCCCTCCGAGGCTATGGTCGACGGCACCTGGGAAAACAAGGCTTTCAAGGACGACATCGCCAAGATCGCCGGTTATCTGAAGCTCATTCAGGACGCCAATATTCCCGTTCTGTTCCGTCCGTTCCACGAGGCTGCCGGCGACTACGGCTACGGCCCCTGGTTCTGGTGGGGAGCCGAAGGTGTCGAAGTCACCAAACAGCTCTGGGACTACCTCCGCAACGAGCTGATCAACACCTACGGCATCCACAACCTCATCTGGTGCTGGACTGTCCAGACAAGCAGCAGCGGCGCCCTTGCCACTCTCGACGAAATCTCGTCGGCCTATCCCGGCAACGACAAGTGTGACTATGTAGGCGTTGACATCTACAGCACCGACGACCTCTTCAGCGATTTCGACCGCTTCTATCTCGTGCGCCAGCTCGTCGAGGGCAAGAAGATGATAGCTCTGGCCGAGTGCGGAATGCTCCCCGATCTCGACACAACGATGCCCAAAGGCGAATCATGGCTCTACTTCATGCAGTGGTATGAGACCAAAGACGGCGCAGCCGCCATCGTCAGCTACTCGCCCGCCGAGACATGGCAGAAAGTCGTAGCCTCGCCCTACTGTCTGGGCCGCGACGAAGTGAAAGCTCTACGTAAATAAATGTTCCGCCGCAGAGGCCGTGACTGCTGTTCAGTGCAGTCGGCCACGGTCTCTGCGGCTTTTCAACTTTCCTGACAACAGATGAAAGCTACCACGGTTTTTTTATCGACCCTGTTTTGCGCGGCCGCTCTTTCGGCCCATTCGTGCAGCGCCGCGAAGCAGCAGACGACGGCAACCACTCCGGCCGAACAGCTCATCAGCCGACTGAAGGCTGTCGAAGCCTCCGGCAAGACAATCTTCGGCCACGACGACGATCCTGTCTACGGCGTCAACTGGAATCTCGACGAGGGGCGTTCTGACGTCAGCGATGTCGTCGGCGATTATCCCGGAATGATGCACTGGGATCTCGGCATGATCGAAATGGATTCGCCCGTCAACCTCGACTCGGTGCCTTTCGACAGAATGAGAACCGAGATGCTTGCCCAGCACGCCCGCGGAGGTGTCAACGCCCTGTCGTGGCATCCGCGCAATCCCTCCGACCCGTCGAAAGACTCGTGGCAGGCCGTCGACAAAGATGTCGTCAGGCTGACCGTCACACCCGGCACACCCGAGAACGCCACCATGCAGAAGTGGCTCGGCCGGGTCGCCGACTATCTCGCTTCGCTGACCGATCCGGCCGGAAACCGCGTGCCGGTGATCTTCCGCCCCTGGCATGAAATGTCGGGAGGATGGTTCTGGTGGGGCGACAAGAACACCACTACCGACTCCTACCGGCAGCTCTGGAAGATGACCCGCGAAGCCTTCGACGCCCGCGGTCTCGACAACGTTGTCTGGGCTTATTCGCCCGACGCCGTCAGAGAAGCCGACAAATATCTCAACTGGTATCCCGGCGACGACATGGTCGACATTTTCGGAGCCGACATTTACCATTTCAACGGTGAAGAGGGACGCGACAACTGGCTCGCTCTCGTCGACACCGCCTATGGAGCGGCCGCAGCGGCGGCGCGCGCCAGAGGGAAAATCGCGGCACTGACAGAAACCGGATGCGAGAGCCTCGTCGTCACCGACTGGTACACGTCGTGTCTGCTGCCGGTCATAAGGAAATACCGCCCGGCCTACATGACCGTGTGGCGCAACGCCCGCCGCAGCGTCAATCCAAAACATTTCTATGTCCCCTATCCGGGACATCCGGCCGAAGAGTCGTTCAGGACATTCTACCGCGATCCGCAGACGCTGTTCGCGCGCGACCTGAAGGCCTACAATTAAAAATGAAAGCTCTCTCAAAAACCACCATACACCAAACTGATAACTTCTGACAGAGATGATGACATTCGAAGAACGCAAAGCATTTGTCGAAAAAGAATATGAAGCCCTCGTGACGGCCAAAAACGAGATCATCGAGGGGAACGGCGTCTATTGCCGCTACAAGAATCCGGTTATCACCGCCGCCATGATTCCCCCTTTCTGGAAGTATGACTACAACAAGGCCACCAATCCCTTTTTCGAGGAACGCATAGGCGTCAACGCCACTCTCAACTCAGGCGCCATCAAGTTCAACGGCAAATATGTGCTCGTTGTGCGCGTCGAGGGTGCCGACCGCAAATCGTTTTTCGCCGTTGCCGAAAGTCCCGACGGAATAGACAACTTCCGCTTCTGGGATCACCCCATAACGATGCCCGAAACCGACAATCCCGCCACTAATATCTACGATATGCGCCTTACGCGCCATGAAGACGGCTGGATCTACGGCCTTTTCTGCGTCGAACGCCACGACGACAGCAAGCCCGGCGACCTCTCGGCCGCCACGGCAGCCTGCGGCATCGCGCGCACAAAAGACCTCGTCAACTGGGAACGCCTGCCCGATCTCGTGGCCAAGAGCCAGCAGCGCAACGTTGTGCTCCATCCCGAGTTCGTCAACGGCAAGTATGCCCTCTACACCCGTCCGCAGGACAGCTTCATCGACGCCGGCAGCGGCGGCGGAATCGGCTGGGCGCTTGTCGACGACATGACCCACGCCGTAGTTGAGTCGGAAATCATCGTCGACACCCGATATTACCACACTATCAAGGAGCTGAAGAACGGCGAAGGCCCCCATCCGATAAAGACGCCTCAGGGCTGGCTTCATCTCGCCCACGGCGTGCGCGGCTGCGCATCGGGCCTGCGCTATGTGCTCTATATGTATATGACCTCGCTCGAAGAGCCCTGGCGCCCGATCTACACTCCCGGCGGCTATCTGATGGCTCCCGTGGGCGACGAGTATATCGGCGACGTCATGAATGTGCTCTTCACAAACGGCTGGATCGCCGACGAAGACGGACGAGTGTTCATCTACTACGCTTCGTCGGACACCCGTATGCACGTGGCCACTTCGACAATCGACCGCCTCGTCGACTACTGCATGCACACTCCCGCCGACGGCCTCGCCACCGGCGAGTCGGTCAAGACCCTGAATGCACTTATCGACGCCAATCTGGCTCTGAAGAAATAAAAACCATAAATTTGCAAAGAATACCTGTCAATGGCTTCTCTGAAAGATAAAATCGGTTACGGATTCGGCGACATGGCCTCGTCGATGTTCTGGAAGATATTCTCGTATTATCTGCCTTTCTTCTATGCCCATATTTTCGGCATAGGACTCGAACACGCGGCAGTGCTGTTTCTGATCACCCGCATCTGGGATGCCGTTTCCGACCCCATGATGGGTATTATCGCCGACCGCACGAACACACGCTGGGGCAAATACCGCCCCTATGTGCTCTGGTTCGCCGTTCCATTCGCCGTCTGCGGCGTCCTGCTGTTCACGACTCCCGACTTCTCTCAGGCAGGCAAGCTCGTATGGGCCTACGTGACCTATATCCTTATGATGACCGTCTATACAGGCATCAACGTGCCCTACGGAGCCATGCTCGGCGTCATTACGCCGTCGTCGGCCGAGAAGACCGTCTTCTCGTCCTACAGGATGTTCTTCGCCTACGGCGGCTCGTTCATAGCTCTGGCAGCCTGGGAGCCGCTCTGCAATCTGTTCCGCAACGGTTTCGGAATGACCGCCGCCGGAGGCTGGCAGTGGGCCATGATAGTCATAGCCATAGCCTGTGCGGTGCTGTTCTTCTTCTGCTTCAGGATGACCCGCGAGCGCGTCAAGACTGTCTCGACGGTGTCGGTCGGTTCCGACCTGTCGAAACTTCTGCGCAACGGCCCCTGGTGGCTGCTCATCGGCGCGGCGTTGTCGACGAATCTTTTCAACACCGTGCGCGGCTCGACGGTAGCGTTCTATTTCGCCGACCTCGTGGCCGCCGACGCCTCGCTGAGCATCTTCGGCCTGACGTTCGCTTTCTTCGCCGGCCTTTTCCTTGCCATTGGAGAACTGTTCAACATGGTGGGCGTAATGATCACCGTGCCCGTTGTCAGGCTTCTCGGCAAGAAGAACTGTTTCATCGGCGTCAATCTGATGCTGGCCATGCTGTCGATACTGTTTTTCTATGTCCCGCTCCAGACGACTGTCGGTTACTGGATAATGCTGGTTCTTCAGATTCTCATCTCGGTCTGCACCGGCATTGTGTCGCCTCTGGTCTGGTCGATGTATGCCGACGTGTCGGACTATTCCGAGCTCAAATACCACACTGCTTCGACCGGCCTGATTTTCTCGTCGGCGTCGATGGCCCAGAAATTCGGTTCGGCCTTCGGAGGCTCGGGAGCCCTGTGGCTTCTGTCGGCTTTCGGATATGTCACCTATGAGCTTGACTCAGGCGTCACGGTTGTCCAGACGGCTCAGGCTCTCGACGGCCTTCGCTATCTGATGAGCTATATTCCGGCAGCCGTGGCGGTTTTCGGCGCCTTCATTCTGCTGTTCTATCCGCTGACAACGTCGCGAATGGCCGAGATCGACGGCAAGCTGCGCATTGCCCGCGACGGGCAGACCCTCTGACTGTTCCTTTATCACTATTGAAATTATGACCCTTACACAACAGCTTTGTTTCGCCCTGCGCGAAAATCTGACCGAGAATATCCTTCCTTTCTGGATCAGCCGTATGGCCGACCCGAAAGGAGGTTTCTACGGACGTCTCGACGGAAAAGGCCGTCTCGACAAGCATTCCGAACGCGGCGCCATTCTGAACGGCAGAATACTCTGGACATTCTCTTCGGCCTACCGCCAGCTCAGCCGTCAGGAATATCTCGCCACGGCCACCGCGGCATATAATTATCTGCGGCAGTATTTCGTCGACCCCGAATATGGCGGCGTCTACTGGTCGGTCAACGCCGACGGAACTCCGGCCGACACCAAGAAGCAGAGCTATGCCATAGGCTTCGCTATCTACGGCCTCTCGGAATATGTCCGCGCCACCGGCTCGAAAGAGGCTCTCGGACTTGCGAAAAAGCTTTTCTCCGACCTCGAAAGCCATGCCCGCGACAACGCGGCTCGCGGAGGCGGCTACATCGAGGCGTTCAACCGCGACTGGAGCGACATCGCCGATATGCGCCTTTCAGAAAAAGACGCCAACGAGAAGAAGACGATGAACACCCACCTCCACATTCTCGAGCCCTACACGAATCTCTATCGCGTATGGCCTTCGGCCGAACTGAAGGAGGCTATCATCGACCTTCTGCGTATTTTCCTCGACACCATGCTTGATAAGCGCACCAACCATCTGGGCCTCTTCTTCGACGAAAACTGGGTGCGCCACGACAACAATATCTCTTATGGCCACGACATAGAGGCATCGTGGCTCTTGCTCGAAGCCGCACAGGCTCTCGCCGCCGGTCCCGACGGCGAGAGCGATGCGCGCATCGCTCCGCTGCTTGAGAAAACCCTGCGCGGCTGCCGCGCCATTGCCGATGCCGCCCTCGAAGGGCGTACCGACGAAGGTTATATGATCTATGAGCGCCACGCCGACGGCCGGCTCGACTGCGACCGCCACTGGTGGGTGCAGGCCGAAGATGTTGTCGGT
>DBGBEM010000056.1:0-5489 GCA_048477235.1 Muribaculaceae bacterium
TCCTGACGACATGGTCTATGTCAACGACCTCGACGACCGCTGGACCTACGCCATAAACCATGTCGCCATCACAACCAACGGGACATACGTCAACAAGCTCGTTGAGCGAGGACCGTTCACCTCCGACCGCCATTTCACCAACAATCCCGCCGACTATGTGGCGTCGTCGACACGCTTCGACCCCATCCTCACCACCGACCCCAAAGTTAACGGCTATGGCGTAGAGACTGTGATGACATGGCAGGGCCTCGACTGGAATGCCCCCGCCGGCGGCGAAGTGCTTTTTGAGGGCGACTACACCGGCGAGGTGAAGCTCTGGATGAACAACAAGCCCAGCGATATGTCGGCAGAAACCGGCTTCGACGTCCTTGCCTCGCCCTCTGTTATCGAGAACTTCGTCATCGTCTCTGACGGGGAGGATGAAGAATACCACTTTACAATCGGGGGCGGCCCGCTGATGTTCTCGAAATCGACCGATGTGCCCTACACCTTCGTCTCCAACGATGGCTACCACCGCGAAGAGATCGACAAGGAGGCGACTTTCTTCCTCCCCACTGTCTCGCCTTTTGACTACACCGCCGACACCCGCACATTCTTCCGCACGGCTCCGCTACTCACTGTCAACGCGTTCAGTAATAAGCACAACGAAGACTGTAATATAGATAGTCTCCTTTATGATAACACTTTCATATACCCCGGTTTCGAAGGAACCTACCTGCCTTCTACTGTGACGTTCACGAACAACGGCAAGACTGTTACGATGAGTGACGAAGAATTCTGGACCTGGAGTCGCGAAGGCAACTACACTCCCGGACCCTCAACAATAGAATTCAGCGCCGTCTACGCCAAAGATGGCGATAAAGAGCGCAAGGCGACGGGCCGCTACACTTTCAACTCAGCAGGGAAAGAAGGGGATTTCGACGTGCCGACGGTTAAGATCTATCAGCTTCGCGATGAAGAGGGACGCTACACCGACGAGGCTATTCAGAAAGGGTCGCTCATCTTCGGCGTCAACGAGCCGAATCTAACCGTCAGCGCCGAATATGCCGCCGACAGCTCAGGCGACTGGAAGCAGTTTGAGGTCGAAGACCTCGGCGACCACTACAAGGCCGCACTTGCCGACATCGACGAGAGCCTCATCGGCAAACGCCTCGACCTGCGGTTCAGTGTCGCCGACGCCGAAGGCAACAGTGCAGTTCAGTCAATCGAAGGGGCTTTCGTGTTCCTCCGCGAGGCCGGAGTATCAGACATCACAGAGGATTGTGAAGCCATCGCCTCAACATTCTACAACCTTCAGGGGCAGCGCGTAGCCTCCGACTTCAAAGGTATCGTCATCTGCGTGTCGACCCTGGCCGACGGCAGCATACGCACCGCCAAACGCCTCAACCGCTAACCGCCATACTTTATAACAGGCGAGACCGCCTCCCTCGAAAGGGAAACGGTCTCGCTTTTACCTGTATACGAAGCCTGAATCAGCGCTCGCGGGCGCTGCGGGGAACGTCAGAGGATATAGCGGCGCAGGTAGTCGTCAGTGGAGACGTCAGACGAGAGGCCGAGGTGCTTTCGAAGGCGGTATTTGATAGTCTCGACAGAGCGCGGCTGGCGATTGATTATCGACGCTATCTCTTTGGTATTCATACCGATGACTATATATGCGGCCATCCGCTGCTCACCGTTTGAGAGGCCCGGATGGTCGGCTGTCAGACGTGCGAAAAATCCCGGGTTTACGCGTTCGAACGATGTTCGGAAGATTTCCCAGACATTCTGTGTCAGCCCCAGACCCTGTATTTCACGCGAAATACGCGAAAGAGCGTCGGGAGGGGCTTCGGCAGCGAGCCGCTCGATGTTTGAGATTGACTCCGCCATATTTGTCAGACGCATGGCCGAGGCCATGAGTCGGCGATCTTTGTTTGAATTTTCTTCAATGATGTCACTGAATTCGGCATCTTTGCCCGATACTGCGCGCTGCAGGGTGGCCGTCTTGTTGCGCTGGCTGCGCAGCCGAATGACTAACATCGCTATGGCGGCAAGCGCCAAAATCAGCAATACGGCTATAATCCATGTCGACGTCTTCCACTGCGCAGCGTGGCGCTCGGCCGCCTCGCTACGATATTTTTCGTTGCCAAGTTCGAAATCTCTGACAGCTATGGCATAAGGATCACCGCCCGACGAAAGTGAGTCATCAATCATGAAAGCAGTGCTGAGACAATCGAAAGCCTCCTTCCATTGTCCGCGTGCCGAGAGGATGCTTGATTTGACCGTCAGACGGTTGATTTCAGCGTAGTCGTTGATTCGTTCAGGGTCGGGAGTGTCAATAATTTCGAGCGCCCGGGTCAGGTCGCCAAGTCTGAAGAGCACATCGGCATAGTCGGTGCGCTGCTGGCGCATATTGAAATAGACGCTCTCGTCGTCGGCATAGCGCTCGAAATATGTGCGGGCAACATCGAACTGCCCGAGGCGGCGGTAGATGTTGGCGATGGAGATGTCGGTATGGATTGTGTCGCTGTGCGTCGCGGCGTAGGCCTTCGCGAGCTTGGCGGCGGCAAGCGCCTCGTTGTAGCGCCCTTCTATGGTCAGGAGCGTCACGAGGTTGCCCTCTCTGACACCGCGGAACTGCTTCACGTCGCTCTTGCTCATCAAGCCGGCGGCTGCCAGACGGTCGATTTCGCACTTTTGTCTGACGAGATATTTGCGGGTTAAGGCGGTGTCGCCGGCCAGCAGAGCCTGCGAAATGACGATGTTTTCGGCGGCGAGGTCGTAATGGCGGAGCGAATCGGGCTTGGGATAGTGGAGCAGCTCGAGCGCCATCTGCGCGGCCTCGTTCGGACGGTTGGCGAGAGTGAAGGTCTCGGCGGCGCGCTTTATGGCGCGGAGGGTGTTGAAGGTGCCCAGCGCATCGGAGTGGTTGCGGTAGAGGCGGAGATATTCTTCGGCGGCATCGCTGTAGCGGCCTATTTTGGAACAAATGTCTGATTTAACCATCCTGATGCGATAGTCGGCCGGATTGAGCGCGAGAAGCGAATCCATATAGGCTATTCGCGTTTCGAACGACAGCGAGTTGTCTTCCATGCGCTGTTTATAGAAAGCCTCCCTGACGGTCGGAGGCTTCTGCTTTACGGGGCGTTGTTCAGATGATTGCGCTGCTATGGATGCTGCGGCGATAACCGACAACACAATAGCTATTGACAGTGCGTTTTTTCTAAGATTCATTTTCGGCTTGCGGTTTTCCGTTGCAAATATAATTATTTCGCCGGTAACATCCAAAGCGAACCTCTGATATGAGTAAAACGGCTGACATGACGCAGACATTCAAACAAAAGAGCTACGTCAAATGCTGTTTACTCTGATTAAAATTTCAGCATAAAATACTATACACCAGAGTGATACTGTCGCGACGTAGTTTTGGCGAGTACTTCAACCGCATCTGACGGTTAATTGTAGGGCAAAAAAACTTGCCTTCTCATTTCAGCGGTAATACTTTTGTGCCATCACCGGTCAATATCACAAACAAATGATATTGGATTGCGGTCGGAAGCTTTAATTTATCACAAACGACGGCGCAATCCCCGTCAAAACTAAAAAACACCAACGCATGAGACAATTTTTACGTTTTGCCCTTGCCGGAATGACACTTCTGAGTTCTTCATCATTCGTATGGGCGTTACCGGAAACAGCGACAACCGATGCGGACAACTATGTTACATCCTTACCGCTGTCGCGCGCTGAAACCGTTCAAGTCAAAGTCAACATTTCTCTTGCATCCCCGTCGAGAATAGTGACGGATCTTTACTATTACGACTATAATGATCCGAGCGCGCGCTATGCTGCAACCAGCCCAAATCCAAACATGAGTATCAAGGCCTATAACGGACGATGGATGTTTCTCGCAACAGTGTTGGATTTTGCCGATATGAAGCCCTATATAATTGTCAGGGAAAATGTGGCGATTGACGGCAATACAACTCTCGAACTGTCTGATTCCGAGGCACGCAACCACATCTCGGTAAAGACTATCCTGCCAAACGGAGAGGACCTTCTCTTAAACTCGATGGACGACACCGGCAAAATGCTTGATGACGGAAACTGTCGGGACTGTTCCCAAAAAATTGTATTATTCCGCAAGGATACAAATCTCGTAAGAGCACTTACTGTCGGGACGCAACCGGGCAGGTATAAATCTGAAACTGACGGCGATGTAGAAATAAACGGCGACTTCTATATTTCGGATTTGTCTGAAAACCTTGCATTGTCTGTCATCCGCAAATGCACTGCGGCTGACTATGAGGTTTATTCGATTGCGTATGAATTCGGCGCGTCGATCAATAGCGACAGAGAACTCACTAACGGCGATTGGTTTAAACTCCAGTCGGATTATGCCGAGCTGCCTGATTCTAAAATTAAGGCAGATGGCGACTACTATCAGATCGCGTCTTATAATCTCTTCGACAACCGGGATATGGACGGTCTCGGCGAATGCACAACCTACACTACCGGTAAACCTTACTCATATATCAGCGTTCCCGAGCCGACCATGCAAGGCATGGATTTGCACCGTCATATAATTATTCATGGCAAAGCTGTCGGGACAAACGGAAAGGATGGGCCCACGAGAGAACACTATACATTCACCGCACCTCCTGTGACCAGAATTAACGGTAAGATGACACATCTGGTTTATCCTTTCAACTATATGGGAGATATGCCGAGCTGGTATAACAAGACCGATCCCGGATTCTTCCTTGGGTGCACATTCTACTATCATCCCCGTTTCAGCTGGGTTCAGGAAGAGGATGAGAAACCAATTTATGGCGGAAATGTACCTCTTACTGTCCTTACCATGGTCTGGGGCGATTTCGACACGAATTGCTGGTATTTCAATTATGTCGGCCGATATGGCGAACAGCGTGAGGCAGACAGACATGTCGCTCAGGTCAAGATAGAGCAAGACGGTGAGGAAGTCGTGACGGGAACTCCAAACGAGGTCGCATCCTGGAGCTATAACGGCTGCACGCGTAACCCACAAGCTAAGGAGTGGAAGATAATTTCAACAAACGAGAACGTGCTCATCGACGGCAATATCGCTTCGAACGTGACCGTGGCGGAGTTCAACACGGGTCGCGAAGACTTCATTCCTCCCACACTGACCATGCTTAACTTCCGCAACACGGATGACAAAATCACCGACAGGTTTGAAAAGACTCAGGACGGAACACTCGAATTTTCAGCTACCGACTTTACGCCTCATGTGTCGGCCGAAAGAAACATATGGTGTGACTTCAACGGCGTCGAGACCGTCAAGGTAGAATATTCAGCCGAAGGGGCCAACACATGGCGCGAGCTGACGGTTTCCGAAGTTCCCGAACTCTTCTTCACTCCGGGCTATGGCGCCTTCTACCGCGGCTCTCTGAAAGATGTCGTCAACAGCTCTGCCTCGAAATGGTATGATCTGCGCGTTACCGTCGGTGACAAAGCCGGCAACAGCCAGACGC
>DBGBEM010000057.1:0-2945 GCA_048477235.1 Muribaculaceae bacterium
TACTGCTCTAACCTTTCACTAACTTTGCAGCCCGAATCAATTTAGAAAAGAAATGTCGACTTACACAGAAGACCGCCGCAAGGTAACGACCCGACGCCTCGTCGAGATGAAACAGCGCGGCGAGAAGATAGCCTGTCTGACTGCCTATGACTATTCGATGGCGCGCCTCGTCGACGGGGCCGGCATCGATCTCATTCTCGTCGGCGATTCGGCCTCGAACGTCATGGCCGGCAATGTCACCACACTGCCTATTACTCTCGACCAGATGATTTATCACGCCAAGAGTGTGGTGAAAGGCGTTGAGCGCGCCCTGGTTGTCTGCGATATGCCTTTCGGCTCCTATCAGGGCAACTCGAAGGAGGCGCTGGCCAACGCTATACGTATAATGAAAGAGAGCCATGCCGAGGCCGTGAAGCTCGAAGGTGGCAGCGAGATTGCCGAGAGCGTCGAGCGTATTCTATCGGCCGGAATCCCCGTGTGCGGCCACCTCGGCCTCACTCCCCAGTCGATCAATAAATTCGGCAGCTATAATGTCAGAGCCCGCGAAGAGGCCGAAGCTCAGAAGCTCATCGACGACGCCAAGCTGCTCGAAAGCCTCGGATGTTTCGCTGTCGTGCTCGAAAAGATTCCCGCCGATCTGGCGGCGCGTGTCAGCAGTGAGCTGGTGATTCCCACTATCGGCATCGGTGCCGGTGGCGGCTGCGACGGCCAGATTCTCGTGATGCAGGATATGCTCGGAATCAACAAAGGATTTTCACCGCGCTTTCTGCGCCGCTATGCCGATCTGTCGACCGTCATCAACGACGCTGTTGCCCATTATGTCGACGACGTCAAGACATCTGATTTTCCCAACGCCTCAGAACAATATTAATTCAATAACCAACACAGTTATACATTGGAAACAGACCCTCTCCCGACCGACGATCCTCTCAGTTGCATCCTGACAATGGCCCTTGGCGCCGCCATCGATCCGGCGCGCATCGTGGCTCTGCTGCTTGCGCTGGCGGCTCTGTTGGTATCGGGATTTATCTCGGGCAGCGAGATAGCTTTTTTCTCACTGCGTCCCGAACAGCTCGATGAGCTTGAAGACGACCGGCGCGGACGACGTGTTGTCAGTCTCGCCACAGCTCCCGAACGGCTTCTGGCAACGATACTGATTGCCAACAACCTCGTCAACGTGTCGATCGTAGTTCTCTGCAACTACGCTTTAGGGCCCGTCTTCGACGGGCTGTCGCCGGTCATGTCGTTTATTGTCCAGTCGGTTATACTTACTTTCCTGATTCTTCTCTTCGGCGAGATTCTGCCCAAGCTCTACGCCAACACTGACGGGCTCAAATGGGCTATGGCGGCCGCTCCGGCGCTCTCGGCGGTGACGCGCCTGTTCTATCCGCTGTCAAGTCTGCTCGTCAGCAGTTCGGGCGTCATTGACCGTATGGTCAAGCGGCGTCGCGAAAATCTCACTGCCGATGATCTCAGTCAGGCTCTTGAACTGACCGATGTCAAGGCCAAGGACGACAAGGAACTGCTCGAAGGAATTCTCGAATTCGGCGACACAACCGCAGCCGAAATCATGACACCGCGTGTCGACCTTACCGACATCGACATCTCGTCGACATTCTCCGAGGTCATGAAAACCGTGGTCGAGACAGGCTATGCCCGCATACCGGTCTATGAGGGGTCGCAGGACAATATCCGGGGAATCCTCTACGCCCGCGACCTTCTCCCCCATATCGGCAATGTCGACGACACTTTCGAATGGCAGAAACTGCTGCGCGCGCCATATTTCGTGCCTGAGTCGCGCATGATCGACGACCTGCTCCAGGACTTCCGCGAGCGCCGCATACATATAGCCGTTGTCGTCGACGAATTCGGCGGTACGAGTGGCGTTGTCACTCTCGAGGATGTTCTCGAAGAGATAGTCGGCGACATCAACGACGAATACGACGAAGAATCGCGCACCTGGCAGCGTCTGGCCGACAACTCATTTATCTTTGAGGGACGTACGCTGCTGACCGATTTTTTCCGCGTCACCGACCTCGACGAAGACGACTACAAGGAGGTGGCCGAAGACTGCGAGACCGTTGCCGGAATGTTGCTTGCCATAAAAGGGGACTTCCCGAAAGAAAAAGAGCCGATGGTTTACGGCCGCTGCCGGTTCCTTGTGCTCGACATCGAGAACCACCGCATAACGAGTGTGCGCGTCAGTGTGATGCCTCCCGAGGAAGTCTCATGAAAGCGTTGTTGCCGTCAGCGTTGGCTCTGGTTGTTCTTCTGAACTCCTGCGATGGAGGCGGACGCGCCGTGCCGCGTCCCGAAGGCTATCCGCGGATAGCTCTCTATGAAGCTGTCTACCGCAGCGACAGCATAGGCCCTGTCATCTTCGAGTCGAACGCCGGAACCGCTGTGACCGAGCGCCGTCAGGGCGCCGACGGCACGGGCTGGCTGACGCTCGCCTATCCTCGCTATGGCGCGATTCTCTATCTGACCGCATCGCCAGCGACCGCCTCGACTCTCGGCGGCATTATCGACAACCGTCTCGAAAGAATATCGCTCAATATCGGTGGCGCCACAACCGAACTGACCGAACTGACGGGCAAAGGCGGATGGCACGGACGTGTCACGCTCACCCCCTCAGGCTCGGCAACCCCCCTTCAGATACTTGCCACTTCGCCGCGCGGCGACTGCGTTGTCAGCGGAGCGCTTTTTCTCGAAGGAGCGGCTACAGCCACTTCTCCCGACTCGCTGGCACCCGCTCTCGAAGCCGTCCGCGACGACCTTATCCATGCTGTCAATGCCCTCAGATGACAATCGACAGCATTGATATAGTTCCCTCCGCCCGCGCCGGAGACCGCCGTCGCGCCGAACGCGAGGCTGTCGCTGAGTTGCTGCGCCGTAACGGCCTCGGACCGCTGACCCACGACGATCAGGGAGCCCCTCACCTCGAC
>DBGBEM010000058.1:0-6709 GCA_048477235.1 Muribaculaceae bacterium
TTCCACACCAGTGTCTTGCAAATCCGCATAGTTACCTGCCTTTTCCAATATCATATCTTGAATCTCTTTTGTCGAGTTTTCGAGTTCAACTTTTGCAGCAGAAGTAAGTCTATTATATTTATCCATTGTTGTCTTGATTGAAAATTAAGTACCCTGTTGTCAATATTGCTAAAAACAGCATTATAATAAACCATATGACATGGGACAAATTATTAAATTTGTCTGTGTCCAGTAAACTTCCAGCTATCATAGATGTAACGAAAGCAAAGAATTGGACAAATTTATGAGTAAATGACCTCTTACGTGTTATTGTCATTTTTGGTTGATTTGCCGCTTCCTTTACATTGGATGGAGTTATTTCTGACTCAGTATCCTCATCAATTCTACGTGCAGCCTCTATACGACAAGATTCATCAACTATATCTTCAGCAATCCTACAACATTGACGTATGAGCTCAGACTTTGCGCCCACGCTAAAACTACTTGTTGCTTCATCTGATATATCAAACTCAACTCTCATAACTTCTACTGTCAGTTTTGTATTGCAAAATTAATAAAATTTAATCTTATTTCAAAACATTTATTCCCTATCGGTGGTCAAAATATACATTTATAACAGTCTGGGATATGGGCGATTGGAAAAGATTTTGTAACTTCGCATTACAGGATTTGCAATTCTGTGCAGAACATTGAAGAATCAGCGTGATAGATAAGTGAGTCACCCGACCGACGGGCTGATAACTCGCTGATACTCATCATACAGCGTTGGAGTTTAACGGCTCCACGCGGATCACTAGTAAATCAAGCAGTTAGACAAAAGTCTGACTGCTTTTCTTTGTAAAGACTCTACGATCTGACTATTTCGGGGTCAAGAGGGGTGTCCGTCAGCGGATTTTGGGGCCAATGGATTCCGCGATAGCTTCTGAACCGGGATTTTCGGGTTTCGGAGTTTTTTCGTAACTTTGTGGGATTAAATAAGTGCCAATGAGTGATCTGATTCCAACAGAGCTTCCGGAGCTCCCCGACGACATAGCCCCCGACCTCTCAGGTGCGGCCTACACTGAAGATTCAATCATCACGCTTGATCCGAAAGAGCATATCCGCCGCCGCCCCGGCATGTATATCGGCAAACTGGGCGATGGCTCGAATTTCGATGACGGAATCTACGTTTTGCTTAAAGAGGTTCTCGACAACTCCATCGACGAATATATGATGGGGTTCGGCTCGCAGATTGACATTACTCTGACAGATGAAGGCTCGGTCAGCGTGCGCGACTATGGCCGCGGAATACCGCTCGGCAAGCTGATCGACGCTTCGTCGAAAATGAACACCGGTGCCAAATACGACAGCTCGGTGTTCAAAAAGTCTGTCGGCCTCAACGGTGTCGGAATCAAGGCCGTGAACGCGCTGAGCTCGAGCTTCGAGATTTCGAGTTTCCGCGACGGAAAGATGAAGCATATAGCCTACTGCGAAGGGAATCTGACTGTCGACGATCCGGTGGCCAACACATCGGAGGCTAACGGAACACTCGTCAGGTTCACTCCCGACGACAAGCTTTTCCGCGGATTCAGATACCGCCAGCAGTTCGTTGTCCCCCTTCTTAAAAACTATTCTTTCCTCAACACCGGCCTGACGCTGAACTTCAACGGCCAGCGCTATCATTCGCGCAACGGTCTTCTCGACCTCCTGCGTGAGAATATGACAAAGGAACCGCTCTATACGCCGATCCATCTCAAAGGAACCGACATAGAGCTGACGATCACCCATGCCAACCAGTATGGCGAGGAATATTACACTTTTGTCAACGGCCAGCACACAACCCAGGGCGGAACCCATCTGGCTGCCTTCAAGGAATCAGTCAGCCGCACTTTCAAGGAATTCTTCAACCGCAATTTCGAATACAGCGACATCCGCAACGGCATGGTCGCCGCCCTCTCCATAAAGGTCGAGGAACCTGAGTTCGAATCACAGACGAAGATCAAGCTCGGTTCGCGCGAAATGGCGCCGGGAGGCCCTACGGTAGCCAAATTCATCGGCGATTTCGTCAAAAAAGAGCTCGACGACTATCTCCATAAGAACCTCGACGTCGCCGATATTATCCTGAAAAAAGTTCAGGAAAGCGAGCGCGAGCGCAAGTCGATGGCCGGAGTCACGAAACTGGCCCGCGAAAAAGCTAAAAAGGTCAGTGTCCATAACAAGAAACTCTTCGACTGCCGCATACATCTCAACGACCCCAAGGGCGATACCGACAAAAAGCTGCAATCGTCGATTTTCATAACCGAGGGTGACTCGGCCGCCGGCTCCATAACAAAGATTCGCAACGTCGAGACTCAGGCAGTGTTCTCGCTCAAAGGCAAGCCGAAAAATTCCTACGGACTGACCCAGAAAGTCGTCTACGAAAACGACGAATTCAATATGCTTCAGGCCGCCCTCAACATCGAGGGGGGCATCGACGGACTGCGCTACAACAACGTTGTCATAGCTACCGATGCCGATGTCGACGGAATGCACATACGCCTTCTGCTGCTGACTTTCTTCCTTCAGTTCTTCCCCGACCTGATCAAGAAGGGGCACGTCTATGTCTTGCAGACACCTCTCTTCCGCGTGCGCAACAAAAAAGCCACCCGCCGCTCGGCGTCGTCGAAGATCAGCGACGACACATATTACTGCTATACCGACGAAGAGCGCATCAGCGCCATCAACCGTCTCGGGAACAACGCCGAGATAACACGATTCAAAGGTCTCGGCGAAATATCGCCCGACGAATTCCGCCATTTTATCGGCCCCGACATGCGCGCCGACCGCGTAGGCCTCAGGAAGGAAGATGCCGTAGCCGAAGTTCTCGAATTCTATATGGGCAAGAACACCCCCGAGCGTCAGAATTTCATTGTTGAAAATCTAATTGTCGAAGATGACAGCCAAATTTCCTGAACAGCCTTGCCGAGTTTTCTTCGCCGGCTCTTTCAACCCGTTCACTGTGGGCCACCGCGACATTGTCGACCGTGCGCTATCGATGTTCGACAGCGTAGTCATAGGTGTCGGAATCAACGAATCGAAAAACGCGGCCGGCTGGGAAACGTCGCGCCGCGTCGAGGCCATCAGAGCCGTCTTCGCCGGCAATCCCTGCGTAGAGGTTACAGCCTACACAGGGCTGACCGTCGACGCCTGCCGCCGGGCCGGAGCAACAGCCCTGCTGCGCGGCGTGCGCAATGCCGCCGATTTCGAATATGAGCGCAATCTTGCCGACATCAACCGCAACATTTCCGGGCTGGAAACCGTTCTACTGTTATCGAGGCCCGAGCTGGCCTGGATAAGTTCGTCGGCCCTGCGTGAGCTCAGCCACAACGGCGTCGACATCGACCAATATCTGCCATAACCTCTTATTCACTCGTGACAATAATGAAGAAATTTCTTCTTTTCGCAGTTCTTTTCAGCGCTTTGGTTCCTATGGCGCAGACTCTCGACCCTGCCCGGAAAATAGCTTCGGTAGAGAAAATAATCGAGACCTTCTATGTCGATCCTGTCGACACCGGCAAAGTAGTCGACGAAGGCATAAGGGCCATGCTGAAGAAACTTGACCCTCATTCGAGCTATACGAATGCCGAAGAAACCAAGGAAGTGACCGAGCCACTCGAAGGAAAATTCAGCGGAATCGGCATTCAGTTCCAGATGCTCAACGACACGCTTTACGTGATCCAGACAATCGCCGGAGGGCCCAGTGAGCGTGTCGGCATTCAGCCCGGCGACCGCATTCTCGTCTCGAACGACTCGCTGATATCCGGCGTAAAACGGCCTAATTCGAGCGTCATGAAACTATTGCGCGGGCCGAAAGGGACTGTCGCCAACCTCAAGGTTTTACGAGGCAAAGAGACAATCGACTTCCGTGTCGTCCGCGACGATATTCCGATCTACAGTGTCGACGCCTCTTATATGGTCGACCCCGAGATAGGCTACATACGCCTCTCGCGCTTCGCCGAAGACACACCCAAGGAGATGTTTGAGGCTATCGAAAAGCTGAACAAACAGGGCATGAAAAAGCTCATCATCGACCTTCAGGACAATTCGGGCGGCTACCTCCAGAGCGCCACCACCCTCGCCGAGATGCTGCTCCCCTTCGACGCCCCGATAGTCAGCACCGGCTCGGACCGCCTCGGACGCTCGACCTACAGCGCCTCGGCTCCGTCCACTCTCTTTGACGGCCCGGTTCAGATTCTCGTCAACCAGTTCAGCGCCTCGGCCAGCGAAATCCTCGCGGGGGCTGTTCAGGACAACGACCGCGGCATTATCGTCGGACGGCGCACCTTCGGCAAAGGTCTCGTTCAGCGGCCTTTCCCGTTCCCCGACGGCTCTATGGTACGCCTGACAGTAGCGCGCTACTACACTCCGTCAGGCCGATGCATCCAGAAGCCCTATCACGACGGCGACGACGACGCCTATCGTGACGACCTCATAAACCGCTACAAACACGGCGAATATCTCAGCGAAGACAGCATCGTTCTGCCCGACTCGCTTAAATACTACACCCTAAAGCTTCATCGGCCGGTTTACGGCGGAGGCGGCATTCTGCCCGATAAATTCGTGCCTATCGACACCACAGGCTATTCCACCTATTACCGCGATCTGATGGCCAAGGGCGTCTATAACCGAATTGTCACAAACTATATCGACGCCAACCGCAAACAGCTGAAGAAGAGCTACAAGACCGTCGGCGACTTCATATCAGGCTTCGAAATCAGTCAGAAGCTCATCGACGACATGGTCAAGCTCGGCGAGGATGAGGGTGTTCCATACGATGAAAAAGGGTTCGAGACTTCGAAAGAGACAATCCTGACAATCCTGAAAGGGCTGATTGCACGCGACCTGTTCGATCAGGAAGCCTATTGGCGCGTTGCCAACCGCCTCGACCCGGTCTACCTCAAGGCTGTCGAAATCTTCACCACCCCCGGAGCTTACGAAACCACGCTGAGCCATCAATAACCTCCGATTAATGACAACCAAAGGGGAGATGCGTCAGACGGCGCACCTCCCCTTTGCGTTATATCTTATCTGATTTTACTCGGCCGAGAGAATCGACGGAGCAGTGTAGACACGTGAGGCAAGCTCGCGGTCGAGGGTGTAAAGACCCATGCCGTCGTTGCCGATAAGAGTGAACTTATCGATAAGAGTACGGGCATTGTCTTCCTCTTCGACCTGCTCCGAAACGAACCAGGCCAGGCGGTCGCGGGTAGCATAGTCATGCTCTGCTTCGGCCAGCGCATAGAGATTGTTGATGAGAGCGGTGACTTTCTGCTCATGCTCGAGAGTGGCCTTGAAAGCGTCGAGAGGGGTTGCCCATTCTGTGGGAACGGCGTCGATAGCTTTGAGAATCACACGTCCGCCGCGCTGGTTGATATAGTTCATGAAAATCTCAGCGTGGGCCTGCTCTTCCTGATACTGGATGCGGAACCAGTTGGCCACACCGGGCATACCGCTGTTGGCAAACTGCATTCCCATTGAAAGATAGAGATAAGCGCTCCAAAGTTCAGCATTAATCTGCTCATTGATAGCGTCTTGAATTTTTGCGTTCATAATATGGAATTGTTTATTAGGTTAGTTTGTTTCTGGCTGCAAAAATAGTCAAAAAACGGCGACTGTGGACTAACTTTTTTCGAAAAAAACTATCGCGGAAATCTATCGCGGAGCCAATCAGCGCGCCGCTCCGGCGATGTCGGAATAAGCCGGAAGCCTGTCGACGAAAGAATATGTTCCCGCATCGCTGTCGACCCGACAGCAATAATGATTCATGCCGTTGCTGACAACAAGCCACGGAGTTTTAAGCACAATGTTATAACGGGCGATCTGATCGAACGTCCGCTGCGAAACCGCGATATGAGGCGCCTTATACTCGACTATCATCAGCGGCCGACGACCTGTGCGGTCGAAAACGACGGTATCGCAGCGGCGGCGCGTTCCGTTGAGCGTCAGCGCCAGCTCATTGGCCATAAGCGACCGCGGAAAACCTTTTTCCGAGATAAGGTAGGCTATGAAATGCTGCCTGACCCATTCCTCGGGAGTCAGCGCCACCATCTTCTGTCTTAACGGATCAAAAATTTTCAAAGCTCCCGAGTCGGCCCGCTCTATCCGGGCTTCGACAGGCGGAAGATTCAAAGGTGGCGGCAATTGGGTCATCGCGTATTTTGGCAATCGGTTTTTTCTGCGTAAATTTACGAAAATTTTCCGATTAAACGGCAATGGCCACACCCGCGACACTAACCTACGAGCAACTCCACCGACAGATTCTGTCAGGAAAAACAGCGCCCGTCTATCTTCTCCACGGCGAAGAAGGATATTTCACCGATCTGCTGATCAACGACTTTGTCGGACTCATATCTCCCGACGACCGCGACTTCAATCTCTACACGCTCTATGCGCCCGAAACGTCGATGATAGCTGTCGACGAAACCTGCCGCCGTTTTCCAATGATGGCCGACATGATGGTAGTGATTCTCAAGGAAGCTCAGGCAATAAGCGCCACCGAACTGAACAAACTCCACACATATTGCGAGAATCCGTCCCCGTCGACGGTGCTCGTTATCTCATGTCGCGGAGAGCAGGCAAAAGGGAAAGACCTCATTGCCGCAATACGCAAAAACGGAGTTATCTTCGAATCGAAAAAGCTTAAGGAATCGGCCGTTGCCGGTGTTCTCCAGGCCCTCATTAAAGAAAAAGG
>DBGBEM010000059.1:0-1084 GCA_048477235.1 Muribaculaceae bacterium
GTCAAAAACACCAAACCATTGTTTTACAGTGAATTAAATAATTTTTTCGGACAACTTGAAAAAAGTTATCAACAATAATATTTTCTCTATTGCAAAACCGCGGAATTATTCTCAACTTTGCAGTCGTCAAAATTCACTTACTCATAATTCACCATTCTAACTCATGAACGACAATCAACCCCAGCGGCCGACATACACATTCGACGAAGCTAACAACGCCTCGCTCGAATATTTCAACGGCGACTCGCTCGCTGCGCGGGTGTGGGCCAGCAAGTATGCCCTCCGCGATTCCGAAGGCCACATCTTCGAAAAAACACCGGCAGATATGCACCACCGCATCGCCCCAGAACTCGCACGAATCGAGAACAAATACCCCAATCCGCTCAGCCACGACGAACTGTTCGAGCTTCTCGACGGATTCCGCTATATCGTGCCTCAGGGCAGCCCCATGACAGGCATCGGCAACACCTATCAGACCGTATCGCTGAGCAACTGCTTCGTCATCGGCCTCGATAACGAACCCGATTCTTACGGCGCCATATTCAAAATCGATGAAGAGCAGGTTCAGCTCATGAAACGCCGTGGCGGCGTAGGCCATGACCTGTCGTCGCTGCGTCCGAAAGGAACGCCCGTCCACAACTCGGCGCTGACTTCGACCGGCCTTGTGCCCTTCATGGAGCGCTACAGCAATTCGACCCGCGAAGTAGCTCAGGGGGGCCGACGCGGTGCGCTGATGCTCTCGGCCTCTATCAAACATCCTGACGCCGAAGACTTTATCGATGCCAAGATGGCCGAAGGCAAAATCACCGGCGCGAATGTCAGCGTCCGCATCGACGACGAATTCATGAAAGCAGCGTCGGAAAACCGTCCCTATCGCCAGCAATATCCCATTCATTCCGACACCCCCTCCATAGTCAAGGAGATCGACGCCGCCGCCCTTTGGGGGAAAATTGTCCACAACGCATGGCAAAGCGCCGAACCCGGCGTTCTGTTCTGGGACACGATCATCCGCGAAAGCGTTCCCGACTGCTACGACGACCTCGGGTTCCGCACCATCTCGACCAACCCCTGCGGCGAGATTCCC
>DBGBEM010000060.1:0-6092 GCA_048477235.1 Muribaculaceae bacterium
GGCAATATAGAGCTGGTTCTCGGAATTCTTCTCGACACTTTTCATCAGGTCGGCGACCGACTTCTCGACAACGCTGCGCTGTGTGTAGCGCAATGGCGATACATAGTCGACAAAAGCAGCCGCGAGCAGCTTGCGGTTCGAGAACATGCTTTGGCGGTTGGCACGATCCCAATAATGGCTGACGTAGTAGTTGTAGCGCTGGGTGATATCGGTTATGCTGTCGGGGATCGAGGGCAGCTCGAAAAGACGCGGCGTATCGGCTGATGTCTGGGCCGATGATGTCAAGGCTGACAGCCCGACGATAGCGGCAGCGATGATTGATTTGACTTTCATAGGCTGGTATATAACAGACCACAAAAATAACAAAAAAATCCGAGAATCTATCCACCTCTTTCGAATGCGGCCCAAATAACAGCGGGCGCCCGTCCGCAATGGAGGGCGCCCGCGATAGCCGGTAAGAGCGGGATTAGCGGATGAAGAGTAGCTCGCGGTATTTGGGCAGAGGCCACATTTCGTTGTCGACGAGCAGTTCGAGCTTGTCGATATGTCGGCGGATCGAGTCGAGGTAGGGGGCTACGGTGTCGTGATAGGTGATGGCCTTCGTGCGCTCGTCTTCAATCTTGTTGGCAACTTTGCGGGCATTTACCATGGCGGCGACGCCGTTCTTGATGGCCTTGTTATGGTCGGCGATGCGGTTGATGGTGTCGATGTCCTGTTCGGCCATCTCCCTGCCGTTGTCGAAGAGTGCCTGCATCTTGCTGACGTTGTCGAGCAGAATGTTGAGATAGCGCGAGGCCACAGGCACGATGTGGTTGATTGCCAGGTCGCCGAGAACGCGGCTCTCGATCTGAATTTTCTTGGTATACATTTCCCACTTGACCTCGTTGCGGGCTTCGAGCTCACGGCGCGAGAAGACGCCGGTGCGGGCGAACATCTCTTCTGATTCTTTCGAGAGGTAGGCGTCGAAAATGAGCGGAACCGAAGTCTCGCAGTCGAGGCCGCGGCGTTTGGCCTCATCTTTCCATTCATCGCTGTAGCCGTTGCCGTCGAAGTGGATCGGGCTGCTCTCCCTGATGAGCTTCTTGACTTCGGCGAGGATGGCGTGGACAGTGTCGGCACCGTCGGCGATACGGCGGTCTACGGCAGCTTTAAAGGCATTGAGCTGGTCGGCCACTGCGGCGTTTAGGGCTATCATGGCCGACGCGCAGTTGGCGCTTGAGCCTACGGCGCGGAACTCGAAGCGGTTGCCGGTGAAGGCGAAAGGTGACGTGCGGTTGCGGTCGGTGTTGTCGAGCATCAGGGTCGGAATCTGGGCCAGATTGAGGTCTACGCCCGATTTCTCGCTCATTGAGATGAGCTCGTCGCTCTCGGAGCTCGAGATCTTATCGAGGATAGCTGCGATCTGCGAGCCGGTGAACACCGATATGATTGCGGGAGGCGCTTCGTTGGCCCCGAGGCGGTGTCCGTTGGTGGCCGACATTATCGAGGCTTTCAGCAGTGCGTTGTGATGGTAGACGGCTGTCAGGATGTTTACGAAGAAGGTGATGAACTGAAGGTTTCCCATCGGTGTCTTGGCCGGTGAGGTCAGGAGCACGCCTGTGTCGGTTCCGAGGCTCCAGTTGTTGTGTTTGCCCGAGCCGTTGATGCCGTCGAAGGGTTTCTCGTGGAGCAGCACGTGGAAATTGTGGCGGCGTGCTACTTCATGGATAAGCGACATGAGCAGCATGTTGTGGTCGTTGGCCAGATTTGTCTCTTCGAAGATAGGGGCGAGTTCGAACTGGTTGGGGGCTACCTCGTTATGGCGGGTCTTGGCGGGTATGCCGAGACGGTGACATTCGATCTCGAGGTCAAGCATGAAGGCTTCGACGCGCGAGGGGATGGCTCCGAAATAGTGGTCGTCGAGCTGCTGGTTCTTGGCGCTTTCGTGGCCCATCAGAGTGCGTCCGGTCATGACGAGGTCGGGGCGGGCCGAATAGAGAGCTTCGTCGACGAGGAAATATTCCTGTTCCCAGCCCAGATAGCTGTCGACATGTTTTACATTGGGATCGAAGTAGTTTGCTACGGCTGTGGCGGCTTTGTCAACGGCCGAGAGGGCGCGGAGCAGGGGGGTCTTGTAGTCGAGCGACTCCCCGGTATATGAGATGAACACCGTCGGGATACACAGTGTGTTGTCCATTATGAAAGCTGGCGACGAGATGTCCCATGCCGAATAACCGCGGGCTTCGAAGGTGTTGCGGATACCTCCGTTGGGGAAGCTCGAAGCGTCGGGTTCCTGCTGCACGAGCAACTTGCCCGTGAACGATTCTATTACTCCGCCTTTGCCGTCGTGCTCGACGAATCCGTCGTGCTTCTCGGCGGTTGTCTCGGTCAGGGGCTGGAACCAGTGTGTGTAGTGGCGGGCTCCGTTGTCGATAGCCCACTGTTTCAGCCCTGTGGCTACGCTGTCGGCATACTGGCGCGGCAGCGGCTCTTTATTCTCCACTGCGTTGACGAGGGCTTCGAACGTCTCGCGCGGAAGATATTCGAACATCTTCTGACGGTTGAATACCTGCTTGCCGTAGTATTCGTTCGGCCGCTCTTTGGGAATCTCTACCGGCACTGCCGTATGGTCGAATGCCTCTTCTACTACTTTAAATCTTAAACTTGACATTAATAATACTATAAGAAAGGTTTTGGAAACTCAATGTGTAATTTCTTGTCAGAGTGTTTTGAGGCGTTCAACAGCCTCGAGGGTGGCTTCGCGGGTATTGAAGCCGGTCAGGCGGAAAAATCCCTGGCCTGCGGGACCGAAGCCGCTGCCCGGTGTGCCGGCGATCTGGAGCTTGTCGAGAAGCAGGTCGAACATCTCCCACGAGCTCATTCCGTCGGGAGCCTTGAACCAGACGTAGGGCGAGTTGATGCCTCCGACGGCTGTCAGTCCTATTGACCTGACTCCGTCGAGAAGAAGTCGGGCGTTGGTTCGGTAGTAGTCGATTGTTTCTTCGATTTCGCTGCGCCCTTCGGGGGTGAAGATAGCTTCGGCTGCCCGCTGGATGATATAGCTTGCGCCGTTGAATTTAGTGGTCTGGCGGCGGTTCCAGAGTTTGTTCAGGCTGACAGGCTCATTGTTCGAGTCGAGTCCCGTCAGATCGCGCGGAACGACTGTATAGCCGCAGCGAAGCCCTGTGAATCCGGCTGTTTTAGAGAAACTGCGGAATTCTATCGCACAACGGCGTGCGCCGGGAATCTCGTAGATGCTGTGGGGCACGTCGGGCTCGCTGATGAACGCTTCGTAGGCTGAGTCGAACAGAATCAGCGCTCCGTTCTTCAAAGCCCAGTCAACCCATGTCTGAAGCTGGGCGCGGGTCAGGGTTGTACCTGTCGGATTGTTGGGATAGCAGAGATAGACAACGTCGACATTGTCTGAGGGGAGCGACGGAACGAAGCCGTTTTTGTCGGAGCAGGGAAGATATTCGATGTTGTTCCAGCAGCTGTTGCCGTCGAGTTCGCCTGCACGGCCTGCCATGACATTGGTGTCGACATATACAGGATAGACGGGATCTGTGACGGCAACCTTGTCGGTCAGCGAAAGTATATCGCCGATATTGCCCGTGTCGCTCTTGGCTCCGTCGCCGACGAAAATCTCGTCGATGTCAATGTCGAGTCCGAGACGGCGGTAGTCGTAGTCGCGGATGGCCGTGCGCAGGAATTCATAGCCCTGCTCGGGCCCGTAACCGTGGAATGTTTCGCGCCGCGACTGGTCGTCGACGGCGCGATGCATGGCCTCGAGCGAGGCGCGGCAGATGGGGCGCGTAACGTCGCCGATTCCCATCTTTATGATTGTCTTGTCGGGGTTGGCTTTTGAGTAGGCTGCCAGACGGCGTGCCACTTCGCTGAAGAGGTAGCTGCCCGGAAGCTTGCAGAAGTTGTCGTTGACTTTAAACATATTCGTTTTTATCGTTAGTTCGTTGTCGGTAATTGAGCCGGGCAGAGCGGGGAGGGTTTTGTTAACTTCGGAGGTATGTCCCTTCAAACACCGTTTCCGCGGGCCCGGTCATCATTATGTGGCCGTTGTCTTTATTCCTGTCGATTATGAGATCTCCGCCGAGAAGCCTGACAGTTACCGGCCATGAGCACCGCCCGGTCAGAACCGCCGCGACGGCCGTGGCGCAGGCACCTGTCCCGCAGGCCATCGTCTCGCCGCTGCCGCGCTCCCAGACGCGCATCCTGACGGTGTGTCCGTCGATTTTCTGCGCCATCTCAATATTGGCGCGGTCGGGCCACATGGCGTGGGTTTCGAGCTCGCGGCCAAGCCTGTGGACGTCGACGCTGTCGAGATCGTCGAAGAATATAACGCCGTGGGGGTTTCCCATCGACACGGCTGTAAGTTCTACAGGGCCGAAACTTGTCGCAACCGGCATTTCCCTGATTTCATCTTCGGGAGCTATAGCGGGAATCTCCCGCGCTGTCAGGACCGGCGCTCCCATATCGACAGTGGCGCCTGTGGCTTTGCCGTCAGGGCCGATCCGAAGGTCGATGGTCTTTATTCCGCTCAGAGTCTCGAGCACTACGCGGGTCCCTTTGACGATATCTTTGTCGTGGACATATTTGGCGACGCAGCGCGAGCCGTTGCCACACATTTTGCCTTCAGAACCGTCGGCGTTGAATATGCGCATTTTGCAGTCGGCTATGTCGCTTGGAAGAATGAGGATGATGCCGTCGCCGCCTATACCTTTGTGGCGGTCGCTCATCTCGATTGCCAGAGAGGGGAGGTTGGCGGGCACCGACTCTAAGCAGTCGATATATACATAATCGTTGCCTGCGCCATGCATTTTAGTGAACTTAATCGCTTCCATACAGCGCGCAAAGGTAATCTTTTCGTAAAGAATTCACAAACAAATCGGGCCAAATTTTTAATATGTGAAGTTTTTGTCGGCCGGACTATTCGGGAGCGGCAATTTTTTTGTAACTTTGTAGGCTCAAATGTCAAAATTGTGGACCAGAAACGACCTGCAAACAAACCTGCCAATCGTGTAGTGCTTGTCATCGCAAATCTCTTGCTGATGGCGCTTATATCAGTCGCTTTAGGGTGGCTTGCCCTTTCGTTGCTTGACGTGTGGAGCGGGCACGGAAAAGAATTGACGGTTCCTGATGTTGTCGGACAGAATTATGTCAGTGCTCAGGAGAAGCTTATAGCCGGCGGTTTTCAGGTCGAGGTCGCCGATTCGGTCTACGACAGTCGTTACGGACGCGGCGTTGTGGTCGATCAGAACCCTCATAAAGACACCCGGGTCAAGCCGGGCCGACTGATATATGTCACTGTCAATGCAACGTCGCCGAAGTCGGTAACCGTGCCGCGCCTTACCGACATTTCATCGCGTCAGGCGCGCGCAATCCTGATCGGTCTCGGAGTGAAGGATATCGAAGAACAGCTCGTCATGAGCGAGTTCAAGGATCTTGTTCTCGGTGCCCGTTATAATGGCAAGCGCCTTCAGCCGGGAGCCCGCGTTCCTGTCAATGCCCGCATCGTGCTTGAGGTCGGCGACGGTATGCCTGAGTTTGACGGAATTGTCGACACAATGTCAAATGCGCCGGCTGAGCGCGTTGAACACCTCAACCTCGATTGATGGACGACGAAGAACTCCTTGTTGACGACGCGCGGGAGTTGTATGAGCATTTCCGTTTTGTTGCCGACAAAGGGCAGGCATTGCTGCGTGTCGACAAATTCCTGACCGAACGGCTTCAGAATTCATCGCGCAACCGCGTTCAGCAGGCTGCCGACGCAGGCTGTATTCTTGTCAATGGCCGTCCCGTCAAAAGCAACTATCGCGTCAAGCCTCTCGATGTCGTCACGGTTGTGATGGACAGGCCGCGGTATGAAAATGAGGTGCTTCCCGAGCCTATTCCGCTCGACATAGTCTATGAGGATGACACAGTTCTTGTCGTCAACAAGCCCGCAGGCCTCGTTGTCCATCCCGGACACGGCAACTACAACGGCACGCTTGTCAACGGACTGGCCTATCATTTCAAAGACAATCCCGATTACGATGTCAACGACCCGCGCATGGGCCTCGTCCACCGCATTGACAAAGATACCTCGGGACTGCTTGTTG
>DBGBEM010000061.1:0-3052 GCA_048477235.1 Muribaculaceae bacterium
GCCTGACCGAATAGCAGTGCCTCAAGCTGCATTATATTGCCCGAGTGTTTCAGAAGAATTTTCAGCGGAAGGCTCAGCGCGAGACGTTCCATCGGCTCGCTGTTGATACTGAACCCGAGGGCGCGGGCGAGTGTGACGTAACATACCGTGGCCCAGTCACCGCCGAGGCGGTCGAGCAGCGATATTATTCGGTCGGATTTCGAGTAGAGGCGTTCGGCCAGCAGTGTTGTCATCCACTGGCTGATATTCAGCGACGACATCGCGGCGATGTCGCCGGCGCAGGGCATATCGCCGTCGATGCGGTTTATGAGGCGCGCCACACTGTTGCGGAAGTCGGGGCTGCAGTGCATCTCGACCTGCGGGATTGTCTCGCCGTTGTGGCGCTTTATATGGCAGTCTCCACGGTCGACGACGTGGAGGATCACCGAGTCGTAGGCGCTGTCGCCGTCATGGCCGTGGCGGTGCCAGTCGCTGGCGCTGACGTGCATCTCGACGTCGCCCGCCCACAGGCGGTCGCCGATTCTGATTTTGGCGTTGAAGAAGTCGGGCCCCGAGCCGGTGTTGAGGCGTCCCGGGTCGATGACGCGCAGCGGACGTCCGTCGTCGGTGACCATCTTCTCGGGTGGCCACAGCCGGTGTTGCCATACATATTGCATCAGGGCTTCCATCGCTGGCGGAGGCTAAGGCGCTGTGACGAGCATCCATGCGGCGTATTCGCTGAGAACCATCAGCAGCATGAGAATCCATGTCACGTATGGGCGCGTGGCATAGCTTAGCCACGCCAGAACAGCCGACAGGATAATGTAGAACGGGAATATCCACAGCAGTGTGCGGCGTCCGGGGTCGGCGGGACAGTTGGCCAGCATTTCGGGAAAGGCGAACACCGGCAGCGACAGAAATATTATCAGCAGCGTGACCCACATCGGCACGCGGCGGCGTGGAACGTTTAGCATTGGCGGAGGAATTGAGAGGATTAATGTTTCTTTTCGGCGCGGTAGGCTTCGACAACGCGGGCGATTCCCTCGCGCAGATCGATACGCGGGGCGAATCCCCAGTCGCTGACAGCCTCGGAGACGTCGCAGCGCCAGTTGCGCTGGCGCATTATCTTGAATTTGTCGCGGTTGAGTGTCGACGGCTTCATCGTCAGTGCGCCCCATTTCTCGGCAACGGCAGAGGCCATCTTCGCGGCCCAGAGCGGAAGCCTCACGGGGATGACGAAGCGGCGCCCGAGGGCGTCGGCCACGATGCGCCGGAACTCGGTCTGGGTGTAGCTTCGCGGCTCGCTGATGATATATTTGCGGTGGATCGGCGCGCGCTCCAGGGCGTCGTAGACGGCGTTGACGAGGTCGTCGACATAGATGAAAGTCAGTTCCTGGCGGCGGAAGCCGACGCCGAAGTCGAAATGGCTGTCGATTGCCTTGACCATCATCAGGTAGTCGCGCTCATGGGGGCCGTAGACGCCGGTCGGGCGGAAGATTATCCATGGAAGGTCGGGGCGGCTCTCAAGGAAGCTCTCGGCCTTGATTTTCGACAGGCCGTAGCGCGTGTTGGGATCGGGCACAGTCGCGGCGCTGATAGGCGTGTAGCCTTTTTCGTCGCCGGGCCCGAGGGCGCTCAGACTGCTCATGTAGATCAGACGCGCTGGCTTCAGTCCGGCCTCGTCGAGGGCGTCGGCGAAACGCCGCAGATAGTCGAAGTTTATGCGGTTGAAATCGAGGAAATTGACAGCTTTCGTGGCGCCGAGGTTATAGATTATGTAGTCCCACGGGCCTGCCTCGCGCAGGGCGTCGGTCATTGCGGCCGTGTCGCCGTCGAAGTCGAGGGTGACGAATTTCAAGCGCGGATCGGCGAGATAGCGGCGCGAGGTCGAGGCGCGCACGCCGCAGGTGACGTCGTAGCCGCGCTCAAGGCCTGTCGAGGCTAAGAAACCGCCGATGAAACCGCCGGCTCCGACAATGAGAACACTCTTCTTGTCTGTCATGTCAGTAGAGGATTATAGGGTCGGCCACAGCGGTCGCCGGAGTTTCTTCGTGAGCTTCCGGGGCAGCCTCGATGTCGACCTCGATGCGTCTGACAACGGTGTCGCCGGCCAGACGTGAATATATGTCGAGAATCAGAGAGCCGTAGTCGGGATTCATTGCCCAGCGGTTGCTCAGTCCTTCCCAAGTCGGGGCGCAGCCGCGGCTGACGAGGCTGAACCGCGGGTCGACGAGCTCTTCGTCGGCGGGAAGCGGCTCGGTTGTGCAGTAGGCATAAAGATGTTGCATCATGGCTGTCACGCCCTGCTCGATAGAGTCGAACGAAGCCCCTTTGAGGCCGCGGCGCGTCACGCTCATGCCGCAGTAGTTGTGTTGGTCGGGGCTGACCGCCGTGCCGCCTCCGAAGCGGAACCATCCTGTCTCGAGGATGGCCTGGCAGAGGGCGATGTCGCCGCGTATGCCGTAGCGGTCGCCCACGGTGGCGAACGCCTCGGCGATAGCCGGGTCGAAATCGGGGTTATGACGGCTGACGAATTCGGCCATACGGGCTGCGTCGACAACGCGCTCGCCCATAATGGCGACCTCGGCGCGGACACCGAACCAGACCGTTAAAAGCATCAATATCGCAGCCAGCTTCTTCATCGCCTACAAAGATAGTGAAAGCAGACTGCAGTGCCAAATAAATCTTTTAAATCTGGCGGTTGCCCACTTTGTATGTAGTTTACGGTTCCTTTGATTTGTTATCAAGGCGCTCAAGAGCTTCGACAGCAGAAATTACATACGGCACACCCTTGCCATCGGCATATATCACCGACTCTCCCAGTTTAGCCTTGCGCTCGAGCATAAGTCGTTGTGTCTTCCGAATGCCTTCGAGTATACGGCGGCTCAATGCTTTATCTTCTTCTGACATGACTCTAAAATTTGATTAAACAATGTTTTATCGAGGATCTCTCCATTTTATGCTCGTATATGATGACTGACAGTTGGTTGCTGCGTGAGATTAATCGGAGGGCGCGACGAACTGGAAGGCGCCGAGCGAGGGGGCGGCCGTGGAGCGGGCTACGCCGTAGAAG
>DBGBEM010000062.1:0-3832 GCA_048477235.1 Muribaculaceae bacterium
CTTTTATAACGTGGGCGCCTCTGAGCACCATGACTTGTCCGGGCCCCATGCGTCGGTGGGTCAGGTCGATGGTCGCTTCGATTCCGCCGTTTATCGTGACAACCATCAGAGTCTTGTCTAGGCTGACAGTGTCGTCGAAAAGACGGAACCGCTCCAGAGAATTGAATACGGCTATGCCGCTGTCGTTCACCGATGTAACCTGCCGTTGTCGCTGGCGTGTGGACTCAGATGTCGTCATGTTCGTGTAGAAGTCTGCGGGCCTCGGCGAGATTGGAGGCGGTTACAATTATATCGACCCCGAAGTTCGGGTTGGTGTCGCCCATCGGAAAGATGGCGTTTGTCGTTCGGTTGTCTAACAGGCATTCGATGCCGTGGTCAGCCAGCATTCCGGCGGCGATGTGGGCGTCGGCTGCGTTGGCGAAAGTGGCGGCGATTGCCGTCTGTTTGTCAGATGACTTCATTTCCGGTTCTGATTAATGAATCTTTCGGCGGTCGAGTTCGGCCTGATAGCGTCGGGCATTAGCCTGATGGGTCGCATAATCGGTCGAGAAGTTGTGGTAGCCCGAAAAGTCTTCGCGCGCACACATATATATATAATTGTGGGCCGGAGCGTTCAGCACGTCGTCGATGAGCTGAGGGTCTACAATCCGGATCGGCCCCGGAGGAAGCCCTTTGACGCGATACGTGTTGTAGGGGGAATCTATGTTGAGCATATTCCCGCCTATGCGCCGGAGCGAGAAGTCGCCGATTGCGAATTTAACCGTCGGGTCGGCCTGAAGCTTCATGCCTCGGGCGAGGCGGTTGAGGTAGAGACGGGCGACTTTAGGCCGTTCGTCGGCTTTCGAGGTCTCTTCGGCCACGATAGAGGCTATGGTTGTGACTCCAACGGGGTCGAGCCCGAGTTCGCGCGCTTTGGCGATGCGGTCGGGGTTCCAGAAGGTGTCGCGGGCCTTCACAAGGCGTCTGACGAGCTTTTCGGCCGAGGTGGTGGCGTAGACTTCGTAGGTGTCGCAGAGAAATGCCGCCGGATATTCGGCTTTCTTGAATCCCTTGGCGCTCAGCAGACTGTCGGTGGCGGCGAGAAACGCCTCGGGACTGACGGCGAGATTGGCCGTGACACGTCTGGCGAGCTCGTCGAGAGTGCGCACATTGTTGAACGTCAGTCTGACGGGACTCTCGTGGCCGCGCGCCATCCGATAGCCGAGCCGGGCGGCTGTCATACCTTTTTCGGCCAGATAGCTTCCGCGCAGTTCTCCGCCGCTCCCTCCGAGCGCGCGCCAGATGACGTATACTCGTGCGCCCTGACGCGAGCCGAGACGGCTTCTGAGGGTGTCACCTACGGCTTCGGTAGTTTCGCGGCCGGTGAATGTCAGCCTGACGGTCTGCGGCGTGCGCCCGAAAACGAGCGCACTGGCAGCTCCGAGCAGCATTCCGATAATGCTGCCCGCGATAATCAAAGCGAGCTGATTCCGGCGGAAAAACGAGTCTCCTTTCTTCGGCTGCCGCTTTTTCTTTGTCGTAGCTTTAGTTGTCATGAGCCGCAAAAATAAGAAATATCGGCCAAAAACTCAAATCTTTGGTTAACCTGCCACACACCGATGACCAGAACCAAAAGCCAACGGCTGTTGTTCTATTGACAGATACTCACGAAAGTTCAACTAAAGTTTCCGACAATGAAAAAAGATAATTCGCGACGTCGCCTCTCAAACGGAAAGCTATGGCTTGCCATAGGTGTTGCTGTGCTTGTTATTCTGCTTCTGCTATGGCTGACATTTGCCGATCTGCTTGGCGATACCGACGTGGCAGCTTTCATTCCGCCGGTTTTCTGACGACGGAATTTACAGCATAAGGTGGTATATGGCGGCGGTTGCGTCGGGCGTAAGCTTGACGTAGCCGCCGGGATGTGCTCCCTTGTTGCGGTGGAATCCGGCCACGAGGGCATCGAAATCGGGCTCCCCGACGCCGAGTTCGGCGAGGGTGACGGGCATGCCGATCGACTTGTAGAACGTCTTGAGCCGTTTGATTCCTTCGAGAGCGTCGGCGTGGAGGTCGCCGGTAGGCTCTACACCCATGACCCTGTGGGCGAACTGGGCGACTTTCTCAGGCTTCTCGCGTTCAACCCATGTCATCCAGGCGGGAAACACTACGGCAAGGCCTGCTCCGTGAGTCACGTCGTAGAGTGCGCTGAGTTCGTGTTCGAGGCCGTGGCTCATCCAGTCTTCGACGCGGCCGGTGCCGCACACGCCGTTGTGGGCCAGTGTCCCGCTCCACATTATGTTGGCGCGGGCGTCGTAGTCGCGCGGATCTGCGATGACTTTTGGTGCTTCGGCCATTATAGCCATAAGAAGTCCTTCGGCGACGCGGTCAGTAGTCTCCACGCCTTCGGTGGGCGAGAAGTAGCGTTCCATTATATGGGCCATCATGTCGACGACGCCTGCCGCTGTCTGATAGGGGGGCAGTGTGAATGTCAGTTCGGGGTTCATCAGCGCGAACTGCGGGCGAAGAGTTTCGGGCGCGCGCAGCGAGATCTTGCGGCCGTCTTTGGTTATCACGGAGTTGCCGCTTCCCTCGCTTCCGGCTGCCGGGATTGTCAGGACTACTCCTACGGGAAGAGCCTCGGTGTTCGTGGCTGTTCCGATCCAGAAGTCCCAGAAGTCACCTTCGTAGGGCACTCCGGCAGCAATAGCTTTGGCCGTGTCGATCGACGAGCCTCCGCCAACGGCGAGGATACCGTCGACGTCGTTTTCGCGGCAAAGCTCTATGCCGCGGTAAACGTCGGCGGCAATCGGATTGGGAACAATGCCCCCGAGGTCGATATGGGCCACGCCGGCGGCGTCGAGCGACGCCTTGACGCGGTCGAGAAGACCCGACCTAACGGCTGAACCGCGGCCATATACTATCATTACTTTCTTGCCCAGAAAACGGGCGCTCATTTCGCCGGTGCGAGTCTCGGCGTCGCGACTGAAGACGTAGCGCGTCGGAGTCCAGAATGTGAAATCTTCCATGGGATTCAGTTTTTGTATTTATAGTTTGCAAAATTTATGTCAAAAAAGTAGGGGATGCCCCCGGTGCATCCATCCCCCGCGCAAGTCGAGCAAAAAAGTAGGGATGCACCCCCGGTGCATCCATCCCCGGGAAATCGAGCAAAAATTCGAGGGGATGCTAAGTCAGTTGAGGATATTTGCCGTAGTAGCAGTCGCTGTCCCATCGCGAGATGTTGTTTTTGATGTATTCAGTTATTGTTTTACCTTCGTCGACGTTCCGTATGATACGATCATGGAAACGTTTCTGCCAGCCGAATTCTATGCCGTTTCTCCGCGCGAACATAGTGACAGACTGTTTAAAACCGCCTACCGCTACGCTTAGAGCTGAACGCTTAGTTGGAGTCTCTGTCGGAATGATATATATAATGGCATGAACGTGATTGGGCATGACGATGAATAAGGGCACATCGACATATCTGTAATGCTCATGTAGAGATTCGAGAGTGTCGTGTGCGAATTTTCCAATAGAAGTCATATGCATCTTTCCGTCGTAAATTGTGCCGAAATAGTGGCCTTTATTACGAGTGCAGATGGTAATGAAATATTCGCCCCCTGAGTAATCGCGGAAGTCGGCTCGAATATTTTTGCGATTGTAACGTCGGAAGCCGTCGAATTTTCCATGAACAACGGTTCGTTCGGGGGTTTTTGGGGAAGTGGATGCACCGTGGTGCATCCGTACGGGCGTTGGAGGGTCGGGGGTTTGTGCGGAAGTGGATGCACCGTGGTGCATCCCTACAGGCGTTGGAGGGTCGGGGGTTTGTGCGTAAGTGGATGCACCGTGGTGCATC
>DBGBEM010000063.1:0-5777 GCA_048477235.1 Muribaculaceae bacterium
CAATGCCGGATGTTCGCTGGCCGACAGCTGTCCGGCCGACGAGTTCGCCGCTTTTGTGGCCGCTCATCCCGGCTACACCGTCATAAGCTATGTCAACACTTCGGCTGCGGTTAAGGCCGTCAGCGATATGGTTGTCACCAGCGGCAACGCCCGCAGGATTGTCGAGAGCTATCCGGCCGACGAAAAGATCATTTTCGGGCCCGACCGAAATCTCGGCAGTTATATAAATGGTGTGACCGGACGGCAAATGCTGCTCTGGGACGGCGCCTGCCATGTTCACGAGCGCTTTTCGGCCGAGAAGATACTGAAACTTCGCGAAGAGCATCCTGCGGCGAAGATACTCGTCCATCCCGAATGTCCGAAGCCGTTGCGGCTGATAGCCGATGTCATCGGTTCTACGGCCGTTCTGCTCGACGCCGCCCGCAACAGTTCCGACAGCGAGTTCATCGTTGCCACCGAGCCGGGCATCCTCCACAAGATGCGTCGCGAATGTCCCTCGAAGACATTCTATGCCGCTCCGGGCGACGATGTCACCTGTGCCTGCAACGAATGCAGCTTCATGAAGCTGACAACTCTGAAAAAGCTATATCTGAGCCTGCTCTACGAGCAGCCCGCCATCGAGGTTGACGCCGACATAGCCGAACGTGCGCGCCGTCCGATAGTGGCCATGCTCGAGCGTAGCAAATAATAAACCGAAAAACAGAAAACCCCACATTATAAATATGGATTATAACCACCGCGAGATAGAAAGCCGCTGGCAGCAGCGCTGGCGCGACGACAAGACCTACCACACTGAAATCGATCCGTCGCGTCCGAAATTCTACGTGCTCGATATGTTCCCCTACCCTTCGGGAGCCGGCCTCCACGTAGGTCATCCCTTAGGATATATAGCTTCTGACATCTACAGCCGCTATAAGCGCCTTCAGGGTTTCAACGTCCTTCATCCGATGGGCTACGACGCCTATGGTCTTCCCGCCGAACAATATGCCATCCAGACCGGCCAGCATCCCGAGAAGACAACTTCGCAGAATATTGCCCGCTACCGCAGCCAGCTCGACAAGATAGGCTTCAGCTATGACTGGGACCGCGAGGTGCGCACGTGTGATCCAGCTTTCTACAAGTGGACACAGTGGGCCTTCATCGAGATGTTCAACTCCTACTACGACACAGCGGCCGACAAGGCTATGCCCATAAGCCGCCTTATCGAACATCTTGAGAAAAACGGAACGGAAGGACTTACCGCAGCCTGCGGCGACCCTGATCTGAGCTTCACTGCCGCCGAGTGGGCAGCCATGGACGAGAAAGCGAAGAGCGACGCCCTGATGAACTGGCGTATCGCTTATTTGGGCGACACGATGGTCAACTGGTGTCCGAAACTCGGAACTGTCCTGGCCAACGACGAAGTGAGTGAGGGTCTGTCGGTTCGCGGCGGCTATCCTGTAGAGCAGAAAAAGATGTATCAGTGGTGTCTGCGTGTGAGCGCTTATGCCGGACGTCTGCTCGACGATCTCGAGACTCTCGACTGGAGCGATTCGCTGAAAGAGACACAGCGCAACTGGATAGGCCGCAGCGAAGGTGCCGAGATGCGCTTCAGAGTTGCAGGCAGCGATCTCGACCTCGAAATCTTCACCACGCGCGCCGACACAGTGTTCGGCGTGACCTTCATGGTGCTTGCTCCCGAGAGCGAATATGTCGACAAAGTCACTACTTCTGACCGCCGCGAGGCTGTCGACGCCTATCTCGCCGAAGTCAAGAACAAGACCGAGCGTGAGCGCATGATCGACAAAAAGGTTTCGGGCGTGTTCACAGGTTCATACGCGATTAACCCGCTTACCGGCCGCGAGATTCCGATCTGGGTCAGCGACTATGTTCTCGCCGGCTACGGAACAGGCGCCATCATGGCCGTTCCCGCCCACGACAGCCGCGACTATGCTTTCGCACGCAAGTTCGATCTCCCCGTTATCCCTCTTATCGAAGGTGCCGACGTCAGCGAGCAGAGCTTCGATGCCAAGAGCGGAAAGATGATTAACAGCGCGAGCGACCGCCTCGATCTAAACGGTCTTGAGGTTAAAGACGCTATCGCCGCCGCCAAGAAATTCATCGAAGCCGAGGGGATAGGAAAGGTGAAGGTCAACTATCGTCTTCGCGACGCTATCTTCAGCCGTCAGCGCTACTGGGGCGAGCCTTTCCCGGTCTATTATAAAGACGGTGTGCCCCACACAATGACTCTGGCCGACCTGCCGCTGCTTCTGCCCGAAGTCGACGCCTATCTGCCGACAGAGAGCGGCGAGCCTCCCCTGGGCCGTGCCCGCGACTGGAAGACCGCCGATGGATGGCCTATCGAACTGAACACGATGCCCGGCTTCGCCGGTTCGAGCGCCTACTATCTGCGCTATATGGATCCCCACAACAACGACGCTCTGGTTTCACGCGAAGCCGACGAATACTGGCGCAACGTCGACCTTTATATCGGCGGAACCGAACACGCCACAGGCCATCTCATCTATTCGCGTTTCTGGAACAAGTTCCTCTATGATCTCGGCAAGGTTGTCGAGCCGGAGCCTTTCCGCAAGCTTGTCAATCAGGGCATGATACAGGGCCGCACGAGCTTCGTCTACCGCATAAAAGACACCAACACCTTCGTCAGCGAAGAGCTGAAGGGGGACTATGACACAACGCCGATACGAGTCGATATAAGTCTCGTCGACAACGACGTTCTCGACACCGACGGCTTCCGCGCCTGGCGTCCCGACTTCCGCGACGCCGAGTTCATTCTCGGAAAGGACGGCAAATACCGCACCGGATGGGCCGTCGAGAAGATGTCGAAATCGATGTTCAACGTCGTCAATCCCGACGATATCGTCGAACGTTACGGTGCCGACACACTTCGCCTCTACGAGATGTTCCTCGGCCCGCTCGAGCAGAGCAAACCCTGGGACACCAACGGAATCGACGGCGTCCACCGCTTCATGCGCAAGCTCTGGAACCTCTTCTACAAGGGGGACACCTGCCTCGTCGACGACTCCGAACCTACCGCCGATAACCTACGTTCCATCCATAAGCTCATAAAGAAAGTGACCGCCGACATCGAAGCTTTCAGCTACAACACTTCGGTCAGTGCCTTCATGATATGCGTCAATGAGCTGACGGCCCAGAAATGCCGTTCGCGCAAGGTGCTCGAGCTGCTGCTTATACTGATTGCGCCGTTCGCGCCCCACGTTGCCGAAGAGCTGTGGCATTCGGCCATCGGCCACGATTCGACAATCTGCGACGCCCGCTGGCCCGAGCACAACGAGGAATACCTGAAAGAATCGACAGTGCGCTACGCCGTTTCGTTCAACGGAAAAGCCCGCTTCAACATCGACGTTCCCGCCGATCTCGACGCCAAAGCCGTAGAAACTGCCGCCATGTCCGACCCGGGTGCCGCCAAATGGCTCGAAGGCAAGACAGTGCGCAAAGTCATCGTCGTCCCACGCAAGATAGTCAACATAGTTGTCGGCTGACCTCCCGACAAAAGCCCATACCAACGGCGGCCCCCGGCCGCCGTTGCTGTTAGCATGCGCTGACAATCACACGATTCGGTGTAGGGTCGCGGCATGCCGCGGCCCCGGGTCAATCAGGCATTTTTGTGGGAATAATGGGAATAATGGGAGAATTGGGAATAATGGGATAACATGACACAGCGGTATGCACCGCCGGAACGGTTCGCGCCTCACGGCGCCTGGCGCGCCGGATCCCCGACTTTCGGGATAACCGAATTTTTACTATTTTTGCAAGAAGAAACCAAATAATCAACACAAATAATAAATACAACTGAACTGACATATTAACTTAGAGCTTCAGGGCTCTTATTCTCGTTTACCGGAAACCGCCAAAAATCCACAAACAAGACCGAGAATAAGCAGCACAGCGAGTTCGGCTCCACAAGGGGCTGAATTGCTTGCGCTTATCTGGTCTTATGGCGCTTGGCGGTGCCTCGGTAAAGAGTGAGCGCAAATAATTCAGCTCCTTTTTATGAGACCGATAGGACAACTTATCGAGGAAGAACTTCGGAGACAGGAACGCACTCCGGCGTGGCTTGCAAGGAAAATTCACTGCGAGCGCACCAACATTTATTATATATTCTCGCTAAGTTCAATCAACACCGAAGTTCTCAGACAAATAAGCATAGCATTGCAACGCGATTTCTTTAAAGAATATTCCGAAGAACTCAATTCCGGGACAATGTCAGAATAACTGACGCAGACGTCAGAATAACTGACGCATATGCTGCAATTATTGACAATTGATTGGCGTAGATTTGCAGCATCATTAAAATGCAGTAAAAAATGAAAAAACTACTAACACTCTTTCTTGCAGCCATTATCATGGCTCCCGTTTGCTTTGCAGCTCCGGTTGCGTCCCAATCAACATATTCGTCAGAAAATTCGCAAGGGGTTCATTTCAGAGTGAACCAGCGGTTAGTTAGTAACGACGGCCGCGAACTTTATCTCTATACGAGCGGTCGGGCCGAACTCTATGAAAACGACCGTCTGGTCGACGAATGTGAATATGAAGTATACGGAAATGAGATAAGGCTCATTAAATGGGGCAGTGTAGCCTATAAGGCATCGTTTGCATATCAATCTGATGGAAAAACAATTTCTTGGCTAAGGCTTCAAGGCACAGAATTTCTTCAGAAACACTGAGGCGGCCGATTCTGCTCTCAGGATCGCTTTTGTGCCTCATAGTCGGTGTAATTCCTTACTTGCTATGGCGCCGGGATGCTTTGTTTCTTGCGTATCTTGATCTAGGAGATTTACCATGCATAGTGCCTGATCATAGTCTGTTTGGCTACTGGCTGCAATATTCATTTTCCGATGCAGCCTGGTATGTCGCCATGATAATGGCCTTGTCGGCTTTCTCCGACAAAAGCAAAATAAGTCGACTCACCTTTTATTCAGGTCTGGCAATGCCGTTCGTATTCGAGTTTATGCAAATCTTCGAGGCGATTCCAGGCACATTCGACTTCATGGATTTAGCAACATATTTTATAATTCTAATCATATATCTTATACTAAAATGCGTGTATTCAAAACACTTAAAAGAGCATTGCCGGCAATGCTTGTTCTGGTGACTTTTGCCGGATTTTCTCTTGCTTCTTCATCGAAGAAAGAAGCTGTTGATGCTGTCGACGGATTTACCGAAGGCTGGCAATACGGTCGTTCACTGAGTTCTACCGAGTCTCTTCCGGTTGATACTGTCATGCAGCAAACAGTTAATGATGTAGCCCTTAACAAATAATCGAAAAAATATATGAACAACATGAAGAAATTTTTTTCGTTAGTGCTTTTTACCATTTTAGGATGCACAATAGGTTATGCACAACGTCTGAATGACGTAACTTTAGAAAATCCATCAACCGGTGAAACGTATGACTTTTACTCAAGTCAAAATAATACCGTTATCTATCACGCTAATGGGTCCCCTGTTTCAAGAAGAGGAGAATTCAGTATTGGAGCTGAAGACAGAAATGTTGCACATGCAGTTGGTGAGACAAGAAAATACATAACCATAAATATATACGTTGGAGAGCGTACAGTCACTTTAAGAGGTATAATTTCATATCAGTCATCCGGAAAAGTCAATTATATCAAATTGGACAATGGTTCTACCCTAAAACCATGGTAGAATAGTATCTAAAGCTAAACAATAGTCCAACTTCCATAAATACAGAAGTTGGACTTACTTTTTTAAGGACAAGCGCTCAATCAATCGGTTAGCCTTATTCAATATAC
>DBGBEM010000064.1:0-3685 GCA_048477235.1 Muribaculaceae bacterium
ACATGGTAGCCCTCTTTCTCGAGCTCCACGAGCACAGGAGTGGCGATGGCCTCGACCTCGGGAATAATATGATCGGGTTTCTCAAGCTCGATTATGCGGCGCAGTTCGTCGGCGTCGAGCATGTTGAACACGTGGGAGCGGTGGGCGATCTGCATTGCCGGAGCGCCAGCGTAGGAGTCGCAGGCAATGACCTCGACGCCGAAGCGCTGAAGCTCGATAGCTACCTCTTTTCCCAACTCGCCGCTGCCGAGCAGCAGGGCTTTGCGTCCCTCGGGTTTTCCGATTGTTCCGATCTTTGACATAGAAATGTGATTGAATGAGGCCGCAAAGTTACAAAAAATCCCGGAATATCAGATAAGGGCGTGGATTCCGGTAATGACGCCGACGAGCGACATCAGAAGCAACACCGAGGCTATGATGCGGTTGATAATCCACATCGAACGGACGTTGAAGTGGCTCCTGACCTTGTCGATGAAGAATGTCACCAGCAGCCACCAGCATATAGCTCCGGCGGCAATGCTGAGATAGCCCGCGACATAATGGTAGGCCTGAAATTCGGGAGCAAGGAAACTGAACCGGGCAAACAGGCCGATTATGAAGAATAGAATCAGAGGGTTGGCGAAAGTGAACAGGAAGCCGGTGCCGAAATCGCGCAGATAGGTGTTGGATTTAAGTTTCGGTGTGGCCAGCTGGCGCGACGGGTTGTGAACGAACAGATAAACGGCATAGGCGGCAAGAAACACGCTGCCGATAATCTGAAGCACCGACTGGTTGCTCTCGATGAAGTCGGTGACAAACGAGAGCCCCAGACCTGTAAGCAGGCAGTAGATCATATCGCTCAATGATGCGCCGAGGCCGGTGAAGAGAGCCGGCCGTCGCCCCTTGTTGAGGGTGCGTTGGATTACCAGTACGCCGATAGGGCCCATCGGCGCCGAGACGAAGACGCCGATGAGGAATCCGCTTAGCATTATCGAAGCGAGATACTCCATTAGGGCACAAAGTTACGAAAATCTGCTGAAAAGGCGAATGAAAAAACGACCGGGCAAATTCACTATCATTGCCGGATGTTTTGTCCATTGAAGAAGAATGATTAATTTATAGTTCACACACAAGTAAATATGCATCCCTACGCTATTAACTTAATGAAATCAGCGTCAGAAACGCCCTGACGTAGGGACGTGCCTTCGGCACGTAGCATTGCAACGTCCTGATTGTCAGTCGCATGTGAAACGTGCCAAAGGCGTCTCTCCCAGCAAGGCGTTCAATATAGCAGGATTGCAGATAGCTAACATAATCTGCGAGGACAGCGGGTTACGGCGCAGAATCGACAGGGCAATCAACGACAACGAGGTGTGTGATGTCAATCCGTTAGGCGTGATCGCCACCCGGGCCGCTTATAACGACAGCGAGGAATGGCTTGACCGGCTTGTTGTATATATCTATGACAATTATCGGTTTATGCGCGAATTCTGCCGGGAGCAATTGCCCGGATTCGCTATTGCCGAACTCGAAGGGACATATCTCGTGTGGGTGGATTGCCGTTCGCTCGGCATTCCGTCGGAAGTCCTTGAGCAGAAACTGATTGCCGAAGCCGGGCTATGGCTCAATGCCGGAACAATGTACGGCCGTGAAGGGGAAGGATTCATGCGCTGGAACATAGCCTGTCCGCGCGCCACTCTCACGGATGGTCTGGAGCGCTTCGCCCGTTTTGTGAGAACTTTCTGAGGCTTACGGCTTCGTGCCGCTCGTCTTGCCGGAATTATCGGTCGCTGAGCTGTCGGCAGTCGCTTCAGGCGACGCCGACGGCTTCTGGCTGTCGTCGTCGAGAATGGAGCCGTGGCGTTTTATCAGCGACGATATGTAGACTGTCATCATGGGCATTATCATAAGCCCGAAGCAGGCCATGAAGAATCCGAGGAACCGCCCTGCGGGAGTAATGGCGTTGATCGACGAGCCGGCGGTCGTCATTTCCATACAGGCCCACCATAGAGCGTCGAGATAGTTCTCGACTCCGGGATTGATATTGTGTTCGACGACATAGAACGACATTGAAACGAAATAGAGCGTCGACACAAGTATCAGCAGATATGTTATGAACATGCCTGTTACGCGGTTCGACGTGAACCATCCGATAACGATGGCCAAGGCGTAACCTCCGCGCGTCAGTGGTGCGAATCTGAGAATATAGCTCAGTTCGGACGGCAGCTCGATGTTGAAATAACTGATCAGAAACTGATAGGGGACAGAGACGAAAAAGAATACGGCGTGAGTCCACAGATAATGGCGTTTGCGCGTGCTCATGAAAAACTCCACGAAAAAGTCGAAGAGAAAAAACAGACAGACCATCAGCTGCAGTTTCAGGAAACGCGGCTGATTGTAGAAGGCCACATCCTTGAATGTGTCGACCGAAATGCCCACGACGAGCAGAATCGACAGCAAAAGGACAACGACGTGGAGAACATCGTAGACCATGCGGCGAGTGAAGCGCAGTTTGACAGGCATTGTTGAAACGTTTTTTGTAATAATTAACGCCTCCGGCTCCCGGAAAGTTGAGTTGGTTAAAAAATCATTGCCAATGCGTTTTTGGCACGCTCTTTGCTTGTGAAAAGCATTGGAAATTGCTAACTTTGCATTATCTGAGATGAAAATTGAAACTGCAATAAAACATATATCGCATATCGACAGCCTGCTCGATGCCCGCAGAGTCAACGGTGCTCTCGACGCCCTCGCCATGCTCCTTCCTTCGGGCCCGTCAGGCTGGACTATGGCCGAGCGTGCCGCCAAGCTGCGCGAGAGCTACGGACTGATGTCGCGATATGCTCTCGACGGTATGCCCGACCCGTCGCGTCAGGAGCTCTATACCGACATAACGGAAGAAATTCGCTCACTGTCGCGCGAGTCGCTCCGCAAACTGCGGATGGTCGACGATCCGGCGCTGTATTATTCGACGGCCCGGTATGAGGCTATGCAGCCCGACACCATAGCCTCGTTGCTCGACAGACTCGGACGTCTGCGCTCTCTTATGGCAATGGGTCTTTTGGGCGGTTCGGCCGACACTGTAGTCGATCCCGAAAGCGGCCGTCCGGCCCGCGAAGCTGCCGAACAGGTGGGGCGCCGTATTTTCAACCGTGTATGGACAACCCACCCGCTCAGCCCCGACGATGTCGAGGCCATATCTGCCGCCGCGCGTTCGACGGTGCTTCCGCCCTATGAAGCCGAACATCTTGCCGCAGCACTGATGCTCGGAGAACTCGAGTTTCACGACGAGCGCCGCCGCGAACTTCTAATGGAATTCTACGGCGACGGGAATCTGTCGGAGCCGTTGCGCCTGAAAGCGCTGACAGGACTGCTCATCGGCTTGTGGGTTCATCGCGACCGCGCGATGCTGCGCCGCTCGCGCGAGCGCTTTGCTTCCATCGCCGAGCTTCCGCGCTGGGCTTCCGATGTCAAGACGGTCAACCTTGAATTGGCGCGCGCACGCGACACCGAGCGCATAAACCGAAAGATCAGAGACGAAATCATTCCTGACCTGATAAGGCTGCGCCCCGACCTTGAGAAGCGCATGGGAATGTCGGGCAAACCGTTCGACCCGACTTCGCTCGAAGAAAACCCCGAGTGGCAGGAGCTTCTCGACAAATCGGGTATCAGCGACAAGCTTAAAGAGATCAGCGAACTCCAGGAAGAC
>DBGBEM010000065.1:0-5853 GCA_048477235.1 Muribaculaceae bacterium
CAGCTCCGACGACAATGTCGGACAGTACGAGAATTTCTGGGAGCTCGCTCCGCGCGAGACATTCGGCATCGTAACGCGCCTTCTTGCGGAACTCCACTAAAAGCTCCGGGCCATGAAAGACCTGAGGCCCGTCAGGGGCAGATACTATATCCGCGAACTAATCAGTCAGGGGGAGCACGAAGAGCAAGATTTCAAATTTGCCATCAGCGACGCCCGCAAGATAGCACGCAGCGTGTCGGCCTTCGCCAACAACCGCGGCGGCCGCCTGCTCGTCGGTGTCAAAGACAACGGAACGATCGCCGGAGTGAGATCAGAGGAAGACATCTTCGTTGTCGAACAGGCCGCCCGGATGTATTGCGTTCCGCCGCAGCCTATCGAAGTCACCGCCTTTAAAATCGATCCGGGAGTGGTTGTGTTCCGCGTTGTCATCGCCAGAGCCGAACGGCGTCCGGTCGTCGTCAGGGAAGCCGACGGCAGCCGCCGCGCCTACTACCGGGTAGCCGACGAGAACATCGCCGTGCCTTCATTCGTAGGCAACGCATGGCGCGGCCCATCCGGCACAGCCTGCGCCATGTCGCTCGACGGCACCGAGCGCGGTCTGCTCGATCTTCTGTCTGAACGTAACGGTATTACCTACGACGAAGCCGTGCGCCTTCTCCATATCACCGGCGAACGCGCCGAAGAAGCCCTCGCCCGGCTCTACAGCCTCGGCCTGATCGACTTCCGCATCGGCCACAACCCCGTCGAAATCATCCCCGCTCCCGAAAATCCTTAGAGCCAGTCGGGACAGAGTTCGAGAAGCGGGCCCATGACGAAGGGGCGTTCTTTCATCCGCGGATGGGGGAGCGTCAGCTCGGGTGTGTCGACAACGAGATGGTCAACAGCTATCAGGTCGATGTCGATGACGCGGTCGATATAGCGGCCCTCGGCGTCGCGGTGGGCCGACGGGTCGATGGATTTCTCTACAGCCTGAAGACGGCGCAGAAGCTCGATCGGCTCCAGTTCCGTGTCGACGGCTATGCCGAGATTGACAAACCGGTTTGGAGAGTCGAAGCCCCACGGCTCTGACTCTACCCACTGTGACCGGCGGGCACTGACTCCGAGATCGGCTTCAATGGCGGCGACCGCGCGCTCTATCGTAGAGCGGCGGTCGCCGATATTTGATCCGAGATTTATATAGGCTGTAGCCATCAGAGCGACTTCTTGACCTCGACAGTCTCGAAGGCTTCGATGAGGTCGCCTTCCTGAATGTCGTTGTAGCCGGCTATCGACATACCGCAGTCGTAGCCCGAAGTGACCTCTTTGACGTCGTCTTTAAGGCGCTTGAGCGATCCGAGCTCGCCGGTATAGCGCACAATACCGTCGCGGATAAGGCGCACCTTGCAGCTGCGCTTGATCTTACCCTCGCGCACGATGGCACCGGCGATTGTGCCGACCTTCGAGATCTTGAACGTCTGGAGCACTTCGGCCGTGCCGGTGACTTCCTCCTTAAGTTCGGGAGCAAGCATACCCTCCATAGCGTCTTTGACTTCCTCGATAGCCTGGTAGATAACCGAATAGAGGCGTATCTCAACCCCCTCGCGCTCGGCCTCGCGGCGGGCAGCCAGCGACGGGCGCACCTGGAAACCGATAATGATGGCGTCGGAAGCGGCGGCGAGCGTCACATCGCTCTCCGAAATCTCGCCGACTGCCTTATGTAGCACATTGACCTGAATTTCCTCGGTCGACAGTTTGATAAGCGAATCGGTCAGAGCCTCTATTGAGCCGTCGACGTCGCCTTTGACAATTATGTTGAGCTCCTGGAAGTTGCCGATTGCGCGGCGACGGCCTATATCTTCGAGGGTCAGAATCTTCTTTGTTCGTATTCCCTGCTCGCGCTGGAGCTGAACGCGCTTGGTAGCGATTTCGCGGGCCTCCTGTTCCGACTCCATAACATTAAAGGTGTCGCCGGCCGTAGGAGCACCGTTAAGACCGAGGATAAGGGCCGGCTCGGCAGGGCCGGCCTCCTTGATGCGCTGGTTGCGCTCGTTGAACATCGCCTTGACGCGGCCGAAATGGGTTCCTGCAAGGATGGTGTCGCCGACACGCAGTGTGCCGTTCTGCACGAGCACCGTTGCGACATAACCGCGTCCCTTATCGAGACTCGACTCGATTATCGAGCCCGTGGCCTTGCGGTTCGGGTTGGCCTTGAGGTCAAGCATCTCAGCCTCGAGAAGAACCTTTTCCATCAGCTCGTCGACACCGATACCTTTCTTGGCCGAGATGTCCTGGCTCTGATACTTGCCGCCCCACTCTTCGACGAGGTAGTTCATATTGGCAAGTTCCTCCTTGATCTTCTCGGGGTTGGCGGCCGGTTTATCGATCTTGTTGATGGCGAACACCATCGGAACGCCTGCGGCCGAAGCATGGTTGATGGCCTCGACAGTCTGGGGCATCACGTCGTCGTCGGCGGCGACAATGATGATACAAAGGTCGGTCACCTTGGCACCGCGGGCGCGCATGGCGGTGAAAGCCTCGTGGCCCGGGGTATCGAGGAATGTTATGTGGCGTCCGTCGGAGAGCTTGACGTTGTAAGCGCCGATATGCTGGGTTATACCGCCGGCCTCGCCTGCAATGACGTTGGCGTTGCGGATATAGTCGAGCAGCGAGGTCTTACCGTGGTCGACATGTCCCATGACAGTCACGATCGGCGGACGGCTCTCGAGATCGGCCTCGGTGTCAACTTCCTCTTCGGCAGCGATAGCCTCGGAGACCTCGGCGCTGACATACTCGGTCTGGAAGCCGAACTCTTCGGCCACAATATTGATTGTCTCGGCATCGAGGCGCTGGTTGATCGACACCATGACTCCGAGATTCATGCATGTAGCGATGACATTGTTAACCGGGATGTCCATCAGCGAGGCAAGCTCGTTGGCGGTCACGAATTCGGTTAGTTTCAGCGTCTTGCTCTCGGCGGCTTCGCGGCGTGCTTCCTCGCGCTCACGCGAAGCGTTTGCCTCGCGCTTCTCCTTGCGCCACTTGGCACCTTTCTTGCCGGCTTTGTCCTTGGCGGTGAGACGTGCGAGAGTCTCCTTGATCTGCTTCTGAACATCGTCGTCGCTCACCTCGACATGAGCGGGAGCCTGTTTGCGGCGGTTCTCCTTGTTGGAATTGCGGTCGCGTCCGCGGTTCTGGTCATTGCCGCCACGGCCCTGATTGCCGCCGCGGCCGCCACCCTGTGAGGGCGGATTCTGGCCGCCGGCCTTTTCGATGTCGACCTTCTGGCCGCCGATGCGGCGGCGCTTCTTGCGGTCGCCTGCTCCGGCCTGACCGTTACCTCGGGCAGCAGCCATGCGATCGGCCCGTTTCTCTTCTTTCGATTTCTTTTTAGGACGAGTCGACTGGTTGATGGCCGACAGGTCGATATGGCCGACGACATTGAGCTGCACCTTGGGCTTGGGAGCCTCAAGAGTGAAAACCTCGTCGTCGGCTTTGGCCGGCGCCGCGGGCTTCTCCGGCTTCTCCGAACTCTCCGAGTTCTCTGAGATCTCCGAGATCTCCGGCTTCGGCTTCGGCTCGGGCTTCGGCTTTGGCTCAGGCTTCGGCTCCGGCTTTGGCTCCGGTTTCGGCTCCGGCTTAGGTTCCGGCTTCGGCTCGGGCTTGGGTTCGGGCTTGGGCTCAGGCTTCGGCTCGGGTTTTGGCTCCTGAACGGCCGACTTGACCACATTGCCGTTCTTGTCGAGCTCAACGTGGCCTATTATCTTTGGTTTGACGACTTTTGTTGTCAGTTCTACCGGTTCCTCTTCCGCCGGCGCGGGCTTGGGCTTCGGCTCGGCCTTGGGTTCAGGCTCGGCCTTGGGTTTGCGTGTCGACAGAATGTCGTCGATCTTGCTCTTGAGGGCGCTGTCTTTGCCATACACCGTCAGGAGAATCCCGTAGGCCGATTCATCGATACGGGCGTTGGGATTGTCCTCCACTTGTATGTTGTGCTTGCCGAGCTGGTCCACCAGAGTCGACACGCTGACATTGAGGTCTTTGGCTGCTTTACTTAACTTTATTCTCGCCATTTGCGGTTTTTAGAGGTTACTGGTTTTCTGAGGTGAGAGGAAGTGAGAAGAGAGCGTCCGGGGAAATCAGTCTTCCTCGAACTCAGCGCGGAGCACTTCGATAACGTTGTCGACTGTCTCTTCTTCGAGGTCGGCTTTGTCGATGAGGGTCTGGCGCGGGGTGTTCAGTACATTCTTCGCTGTCACACAGCCTATCGACTTGAGAGCGTCGATAACCCATCCCTCGATCTCGTCCTTGAACTCGTCGAGATAGATGTCTTCGTCGAACTGTTCCTCGCTGTCGCGATAGACGTCGATGACATATCCTGTCAGTTTCGAGGCGAGCTTGATGTTCATGCCCCCCTTACCGATAGCCAGCGACACCTCTTCGGGGCGCAGGAATACTTCGGCTTTCTTCTCGGCTTCGTCGAGGTGGATATTGCTGACCTTGGCCGGAGCGAGAGCGCGCTGGATAAGCAGCTGCGGATCGCGGGTCCAGGTGATGACGTCGATATTCTCGTTGCGCAGCTCGCGCACGATGCCGTGGATTCGCGAGCCTTTGACGCCGACGCAGGCGCCCACGGGGTCGATGCGGTCGTCGTAGCTCTCGACCGCGATCTTGGCGCGTTCGCCCGGGATGCGGGCAACGGCGCGAATGTTGATAAGACCGTCGTGAATCTCAGGCACCTCCTGTTCGAACAGGCGGCAGAGGAAGGCGTCGTTGACGCGCGACACGGTTATCTTCGGATTGTTGTTCTTGTTGTCGACATTGGCGATGACGGCGCGCACCATCTCCCCCTTGCGGAAATAGTCGCCGGGGATAGCCTCGCTGCGCGGCAGGAGCAGTTCGGTTTTGTCGTCGTCGAGAAGAAGGGTCTCTTTCGACCATGTCTGATAGACTTCGCCGGTGATGAGCTGACCTTCGAGTTCTTTAAACCGGTTATAGATAGCCTCTTTCTGGAGGTCGAGGATCTTCGACTGAAGGGTCTGGCGAAGGTTCAGGATGGCACGGCGGCCGAAGTCGGCGAAGATTATCTCCTTGGTGTGTTCCTCGCCGATTTCAACATCGGGGTCACCGTCGGCGCGCGCGTCGCTGAGCGATATCTGAAGATTCGGGTCGGTCACCGATCCGTCGGGAACGACCTCGAGGTTCTGGAATATCTGCACATCGCCCTTGTCGGGGTTCATGATGACATCGAGGTTCTCGTCGGTGCCGAACATCTTGGCGAGTACGTTGCGAAACGACTCTTCGAGCACACTGATCATGGTTGTCTTGTCGATGTTTTTGAGTTCCTTGAACTCGGCAAAACGTTCGACCATGTTGGGTGCTTCCTCTTTTTTAGCCATGGGGATATATTATTGTAGTTTATTTGAAATCAATTACAGGTATGACGCTGCGCACTCCGGCCGGAACGTCGAAGCTCTCGGACACGGTCTTGATAACAGGGCGCTTGGCTCCCGGCTCGCGCACTTTTTCCTCACGCTCGAGAGTGAAAGCCAGAGGCTCGCCGGCGTCAGAAACGGCAGCGATGACGCCGCGCAGCTTGCGGCCGTCGGCGGTCATTACCTCGACGGCATTGCCGACGTTCTTCTCATATTGGCCGCGCACCTTCAGGGGCGACGTCAGGCCGGCCGATCCGAGCTCCAGCGAATAATTATAGGCGGGATCGGCAGCCTCGATCGAGGCATTGACCTTGCGCGAGATCTCGCTGACCTCGTCGAGGTCGAGAAGTCCGGGACTGTCGAGCAGCACAACAATATTGTCGTCGGCGTCGATCTCGACGTCGACAATGAATATGTCGGTGCCGCTGATGGCATCAACCACAGC
>DBGBEM010000066.1:0-2556 GCA_048477235.1 Muribaculaceae bacterium
AACTGCTGGCGTGGAATGAGCTCCTTGAGCTTCTCGCACATCCGGCGTCCGAACCGCTCGGCGTTGTCGGCGTGGGTCAGTGTCGACAGGGCGTCGACGCTCTCGCCGTTGAGAAGGATGTCGAGCTTGACCAGACGGCTCGGTCGGAAGCCGTGGAGATGATAGTCGAACGACGCATATCCCTTCGAGATCGATTTCAGCTTGTCGTAGAAGTCGATGACGATCTCGCCCAGCGGAAGGTCGAAGGTTATCTCCATTCGGTTGCCCGAGATATATTCCTGCTTGACGAGCTCGCCGCGCTTTCCGAGGCAGAGGGTCATGATAGGGCCGATATAGTCGGCGGCGGTAATCACCGTGGCGCGTATGTAGGGCTCTTCGATACGGTCTATCAGCGTCAGGTCGGGCAGCCCCGAGGGATTGTGGACTTCGGTCATGTTGCCCTGTTTGTCGTAGACGCGGTAGCTGACGTTCGGAACCGTCGTGATGACGTCCATGTCGAACTCGCGGCCGAGGCGCTCCTGAATGATCTCCATGTGGAGCAGTCCTAAGAAGCCGCAGCGGAAACCGAAGCCGAGTGCCGCCGACGATTCGGGCTGGAACGTCAGCGAGGCGTCGTTGAGCTGGAGCTTCTCGAGCGAGGCGCGCAGGTTTTCGAAGTCTTCGGTCTCGATAGGGTAGACGCCGGCGAAGACCATCGGCTTGACTTCCTCGAAGCCCTCGATGGCTTTTTCGCAGGGACGCGAGACGTGGGTTATCGTGTCGCCGACCTTCACCTCGCGGCTGGTCTTGATGCCGGAGATTATATAGCCGACATTGCCGGCCGACAGGCTCTTCTGCGGAACCATGTCGAGCCTGAGGATGCCGATCTCGTCGGCGTGGTACTCCTTGCCGGTGTTGACGAACTTGACGAAGTCGTCGGTCGAGATCGTGCCGTTGACAATCTTGAAATAGGCTATGATGCCGCGGAACGGGTTGAAGACAGAGTCGAAGATGAGAGCCTGGAGGGGAGCCTCCGGGTCGCCCTTCGGAGCGGGGATGCGCTCGACAACGGCGTCGAGCACGTCGTCGACGCCGAAGCCCGTCTTGCCGCTGGCGCGCAGAATCTCCGAGCGGTCGCAGCCTAACAGCTCTATGATCTCGTCTTCGACCTCTTCGGGCTTTGCCGAGTCGAGATCGACCTTGTTGATGACCGGAATAATCGTCAGGTCGTTCATCAGGGCCATGTAGAGGTTCGAGATCGTCTGGGCCTGAATGCCCTGGCTGGCGTCGACAATGAGCAGCGCGCCCTCGCAGGCGGCTATGGAGCGCGATACCTCGTAGGAGAAGTCGACGTGTCCCGGAGTGTCGATAAGGTTCAGCGTATAGTCTTCGCCGTCTTTGGCGCGGTAATTCATCTGGATTGCGTGGCTCTTGATCGTTATGCCGCGCTCGCGCTCGAGGTCCATGTCGTCGAGAACCTGAGCCTCCATATCTTTCGGAGCCACGGTGGCCGTGCGCTCCAGAAGCCTGTCGGCCAGCGTCGATTTGCCGTGGTCGATATGGGCTATTATGCAAAAGTTTCTGATTCTTTTCATTCCGCCGCAAAATTACGAAAAAAATCCGACATCCCCGTCCCGCGAAAAATCGGGATTAATCCGGATAATTCCCGATTAATCCCGATTTGTATCAGCGCGGGGAGTCAGCCGCCGACCGACTTCTGGAGCTCGCGCGCCGAGTCGAGGAATTCGGCGGCGGTCATTTCCTTGAAGAAGAGCAGGCCGTGGGTCGTGCGGATGCGCGGACTCTCGTTCTGATAGAAGAAGGGCTTGCCGAGAACGCGCTGAACCTGCGACAGCTGGTCGACCCATATCCGCTTGGCCAGATCGCTGAACTTGCCGTCGAGCTTGTAGCTCGGGAACGAGGCGTTGACCTGACTGGCATAGCAGTTGCTGAATGCGTTGTCGAAAACTCCCATGGCGTTGAGCGACACCGGCACGATATGCGTCGCCTCCGACGGCAGGAAACGGAACCACACATTGCGGTAGCCCCATATCTTAAGATTGCTGAGGTCTTCTTCCTTACCCCATTCGCGGACGGCCTCGGCTATGGTCTGGAGAACCTTGTAGTGGGTGTCGGGGCCGCTCCCCTCGGGATCGAAGGCGAGGCTGATGACGGTCGGGCGGATGGCGCGCAGCTGTTCGAGCACCGGCATGACGTCGCGGTCGAGTGTCGGCTGCTGTGTGAAGATGTCGCCGGTATAGAAGCCGAGGCGAAGATGGTGGATACTGTCGTCCTTGATGCCGAAAAAGCCCCATACCATCTCTTCCTCGAATTCGCGTATCATGCCCTTTAGCAGGCGAATCTCGGCCGACATCTTTTCCCCCGCATAGCTGGCGCGCGTCTCGGCGATGACCTCGCGCAGCTTGGCTTTCAGCGCGTCGACGCTGTCGACGCCCCATATCTCGATGAAGTCGCGCACGAGGCGGTGGGCGAAGCCACGGCGCCGTTCGTCGGTGTTGCCCGAGGCGACGTGGATCAGGCAGTGGTAGGTGTCTTTGCTGCGCTTCAGCTTATAAC
>DBGBEM010000067.1:0-6988 GCA_048477235.1 Muribaculaceae bacterium
GTTCTCGACGAAATCGCCGCTCTTCAGGCTTCGCTCGACGCCACCAAGGCTGCCGCAGCCGAAAGCTATCCCGACGCCGACGTCGACAAACAGGTAGCCGCCGCGCAGGCCGCTATCGACAAGGCCAAAGCAGACGCCGAGGCCGCCAAGAACGCCGTCAAGGACGAAGGCAACTACAGCTATGCCGTCGACAAAGACGCTATCGAGGCCCTGATCACTGCTGTCAGCAATGAAGCTGCCCGCGATCAGGCTGCCAAGGATGCCGAAGCCAAGCGCGTAGCCGACAATGAGGCTGCTTACAAAGCTTCGATCGACGAGATCGCCGCTCTTCAGGCCGCTCTCGACGCCATGAAGACTAAGGTCGCTGCTACCTATCCCGACGCCAGTGTGACCGCTGAGACTGTAGCAGCCCAGTCGGCCATCGACAAGGCTGAAGCCGGTGCCAACGCCGCCAAGTCGGCCGTTATTCTCGAAGGCAACTACAGCTACACTGTCGACACCGAGGGAATAACCGCTCTCATCAACGCTATCGAGACCGCCGCCGAGGCACAGCGCGTTGCCGCTAACGAGGCAGCCTATCAGGCTACTCTGGCCGAGATACAGCGCCTCACCGACAAGCTCGACAATATGAAGGCTCTCATCGCAACTACCTATCCCGATGTCAATGTCGATGAAGCTATCGCTGCCGCAGCAGCCGCTATCGAGGCTGCCAAGAACGGCGCTGCCGACGCTCTTGCCGCTGTCAAGGATGAAGGCAAATACAGCTACACCGTCGACGCCGCCGCCATCGAGGCTCTCATCGACGCCATCCGCACAGCCGCCGTCGAGGCTCAGGCTGCTCTCGACAAGGAGAATGCCCGCGTAGAAGCCAATCAGGCCGCATACGAAGAGGCTATCGCGAAGATCGACGCCCTCCAGGCCGCTCTCGACGCCATGAAGGCTAATGTCGAAGAGAACTATCCCGACGCCGACGTGACAGCCGAGATCGAAGCCGCTCAGGCCGCTATCGACAACGCCCGCAGCGAGGCCGAGGATGCCCTTGAGGCTGTCGCCGAGGAAGGAACATTCGCCTATAGCCCCGACACTGACTCGGTAGACGCTCTCATCGCAGCCATCGAGACAGCCGCAAAGGCCGCCGGCATTGTCAATATCGAAGCTGACGCAGCCAAAGGAATTCTTTACTACGATATCAACGGAAGACGTGTAATAAATCCCGAAAGAGGAATGGTAGTAATCCGTCGTACAGCCGACGGACAGGTAACGAAAATCATCCTCTGACGTACTTTATCTTAACCGTCACAGCAGAGGGGAGTCCGTGAGGATTCCCCTTTGATATTTTATGCCCGGGGATTCCAGAACTCCGATTTTATATGATTTTCCGCCCGGGTGTAGGGATGCTCCATGAAGGATGAAATCAGCGTCAGAAACACTCTGGCGTAGGGACGTGCCTTCGGCACGTAGCATTGCAATGCCCTGATTGTCAGTCGCATGTGAAACGTGCCAAAGGCACGTCCTTACACCAGGGCGTTTCTGACAGGTCGGGGGGCGTCGCGAGATTCGGGATTTTTATGCGCGGCCGGTGAACCTCGGCGGCGGCGCAGGTGTTTTCATTGAAAATTCCTGTTTGATATGAGACACACATTTCTGGCGGTCGCTGCCGCGCTGATTCTGGCAGCACCCTGTGCCGGCGCAGTCGTTGTTCTGAACCCTGTCGACACTATCTATGTCCCCGCGCGCTCGATCGCTGTCACCGGAACGCAGAGCCGCGATCTTGTCGGCATTATCTATTCGCGCGACAATCTGTATTTCAACGAGCCGGGCGCTCCGCGCTTCCTTTTCTTCGACAAGGAGGGCAAGATTGCCTTCGGTATCGGCGGCTCGGTGAAGGGCACGGCTCACTATGATTTCAACGGAGCCATAGGCGAGGGCCCCGGCTTCACGACCTACGACATTCCGGTGCCCGCCGATCCGGCGAACCGTCAGGCCCTCGGGGCTGATCTGAGCCATTCGAGCATTTATCTGCGCCTTGTCGGACGCACGACGCGCTTCGGATATTACAGCGCTTTCCTCCAGACAAATTTCACCGGCGACGCTCCGGGCAAATACGGTTTCCTTCTCAAACAGGCCTATATGACACTCGGCCCCTGGCTCGGCGGTCTGACCAACTCGACGTTTGTCGATGTCGCCGCCGCCCCTCCGACAATCGAGGAAGAGGGCCCCTGCGGACAGATTTCGGTGAAACAGATAATGGTGCGCTACGCTCCGCGGCTTGACGACCACTGGAGTCTCGGTCTGGCAGTCGAGATTCCGAAGAACACATTCACCACTAACAGCCATAACGAGCGCATCGCGCAGCGCGTGCCCGACATCCCGGCCTATATTCAGTATCGCTGGGCAGGCGGCAACAGCCACGTCAGGCTGAGCGGACTCGTGCGCACAATGTCGTATCGCAACCTTCTCGAACAGAAGAATCATTTCGCCAACGGCTGGGGCGCGCAGCTAAGCGGCATGGCCGAGCTTGCGCCCGGACTGACGCTGATGTATCAGGCGGCCTACGGCGCCGGCATAAGCAGCTATGTCAACGACCTCGGCGGCAACGGTCTCGATCTGATAAGTCCCGACGCCGATTCGGGACGCATGACGGCGCCTCATTCGCTGGGGCTGCTCGGCGGTCTCCAGTATGACTGGGGCAAGCTGACTGTTTCGGGCTCGTGGAGCCTCTGCCGCCTCTACGATCAGGGGGATATGGGGCCGACAACCTATAAATATGCCAACTATGTCACTGCGAATGTCTTCTACAATCCGCTGTCGGATTTTCAGGTCGGCGTAGAATATAACTGGGGTATGCGCAAGGATATGGACGGCACTTCGGGCCACGCCAACCGCATCTCGGTTCTCGCCCAATATTCGTTCTGAGACATTTTTTCGAAAGTTTAACATAACAAACAAATTCTGCGGTTGTTATAATTGCAGATTGAATCCCGGACTAAGCCACAGCGCGCAATCTACGGCAACGACAGGCGCGCAAACCGGCGCATTTAGTAAGGGTTGAAAAGTGAAGTTGTCAACGCCGGCGAAACGCGACCTTGTCGCCGTATTGCCGCAAAGTTTACCGACAGATCTTATTCATACCTGAAGAATCGCGCAAATAGCGAGGGGGGAACGCAGCGGTTTCGCGTCCGCGTGTTCCCCCTTTCTTTCTGCCCGCTCCCCCGGCGCAGAGTTGGGGGATTTGTGAGGATTTGTTAATTTTGTGGCGTAATTGCTCTCCGGGGTGTTTATAGTATATATTCATCTTTATAACAGACTAAATTATGGAATCAACCCGCCAAGCAAAAATATCGCGGCTCCTTCAGAAAGAGCTCAGCGAAATCTTCCGCCAGCAGACGTCGAAGATGCACGGCACTATCGTCAGCGTTTCGGCTGTGCGCGTGTCGCCCGACCTCAGTGTCGCCAAGGCCTACCTCAGCATATTTCCGACCGACCATGCCCCCGAAGTCATCGAGAGCGTCAACCGCCAGTCGAAGACCATACGCTATGAGCTGGCGCGTCGTGTGCGCTATCAGCTGCGCAAGACGCCCGAGCTGACTTTCTATCTCGACGATTCTCTCGACTATATCGAGAATATCGACCGTCTTCTCCAGACCGACACTCAGGAGCCCTCCTGAGGCCCGCGTCATTATCCGCCCGTTCATCACACTTTTCTCAGCCGACGATGCTCTCGTTCCGCATAGCCCTTCGCTATCTGAAGGCCCGCAAAAGCCATAATGCCGTCAACATCATTTCGATGGTGTCGATGGCAGGCGTGGCTGTCGCCACGGCGGCGATGGTCTGCGTGCTGTCGGTGTTCAACGGGTTCAGCGAAGTGGCCAGGGCTCGCCTGTCGATGCTCGACGCCGATCTGGCGGTTTTCCCTGCCGAAGGGAAGGTCATAGTTCCGGCTGATTCGCTGGCCGGAGTGCTGAGGACTGTCGGCGGCGTCGCTGCCGTCGAGCCGGTGATCCGCGAGCAGGGGCTCGCCGTGTGGGGCGACCGACAGATGCCGGTTGTCATGATGGGCGTCACGCCGCAGTGGCGCACCAAAGTCAGCCGTCTCGACAGCCTGATTATCGACAGCGACCTCGGAGCTTCGGGGAGCGGCGCCACAATCAGCGTCGGCGTAGCCGTCAAGCTCGGGGCGCGTCCCGATCCGCTGTCGGGGCTTGAGCTTTACGTGCCGCGCCGTCTGGGGCGCATCAACCCCGCCAATCCCGCCACAGCTTTCAACGCCGACACCGTCGGGGTCGACGGCGTGTTCCAGAGTCAGCAGAGCGAATATGACAACGACGTCGTCATTGCCGGTCTCGACGACCTGAGGTATCTGCTCGAATATGACGGCGAAGCCTCGCGCCTCGACATCGCCCTCAGGCCCGATGCCGACGCCGACGAGGTGCGCCGCGCGGTGACCGAAGCGTGCGGCCCGGGGCTGACGGTTCTGAACCGCCTCGAACAGCAACAGCAGTCGCGCCGCATGATTGAGATAGAGAAGTGGATCTCGTTCGTCATGCTGGCGTTCATACTCCTGATAGCCTCGTTCAACGTAGTGTCGACAATGTCGATGCTGATAATCGAGAAACGCGGCGCCATGGGCGTCATGCGCGCCCTCGGAGCACGTCCTTCGGCGATAGGCAACATATTCTTCTGGCAGGGACTGCTGATAAGCCTTGTCGGAGGTGTGGCCGGACTCGTGCTCGGCTCGGCGGCCACGCTGGCCCAGCAGTGGGGCGGCTTCATAAAGCTCGGGGGCGACCATTCGCGGATGTCGATAAGCGTCTATCCCGTCAGACTCGAGCCGCTCGACCTTTTGGCCGTAATGGCCATTGTGGCGGCTATCGGAGTGGCGGTGGCGCTGATAGCCCGGGCACTGTCGCGGCGTCCGGCTCCCGAAGAAGTGTAACAAAATGGCGTCAGCCAACGTTCTATCAATAAATACGCAACTAATAATCCGTTTTAACCCGAAAAATTATGAGACTCAATGTCATTGCGGTAGCGCTTGCCGTGGCAGCCGTTTCGCTGACAGGATGCGTCAGCAAGAAGAACTATGCGGCCCTTCAGGCCGACTATTCGAAGCTTCAGGCCGACTATCAGACCGCTCAGGTCGAGCTGGCCAAAAGCAATTCGTCGAACCAGAATCTCGAGCAGCGCCTCGCCGATGCCCGCGCCGCCAACGCCGAGCTCAAGAGAGCCTATGCCGAGATGCAGAAAACGCTCAACCAGTCGATAGAAAGCGGCTCGCAGAGCAGTGTGAACATCGCCAAGCTTGTCGACGAAATCAATGCCTCGAACAAATATATCAAAGAGCTTGTGGCCGCCAAGTCGAAGAGCGACTCGCTCAACATGGTGCTGACCAACAATCTGACCCGTTCGCTCTCGCGCGACGAGCTCAAGGACATCGACGTCAAGGTGCTCAAAGGTGTCGTCTACATCTCTCTGGCCGACAATATGCTCTACAAGAGCGGAAGCTATGAGGTCAGCGACCGCGCCATGGAGACCCTTGGCAAGATCGCAAAGATTATCAAGGACTATAAGGACTACGATGTTCTCGTCGAGGGCAATACCGACGACGTTCCTATCTCGCGCACGAATATCCGCAACAACTGGGATCTCTCGGCACTGCGCGCCAGCTCGGTTGTTCAGGTGCTCCAGAACCGCTTCGGAATCGATCCGTCGCGTCTGACAGCCGGCGGCCGCGGCGAATACAATCCTATCGCCGACAACAGCAGCGACCTCGGCCGTCAGCGCAACCGCCGCACGGAGATTATCGTCACTCCGAAACTCGACCAGTTCCTCGACCTGATCGACCACGCTCCCGACACCGAAGAGAAATAACTCCCGTCACACGGGGGCCGTCGGCCGTGGCCGCTCGATTGTCAGCGATGCCACGGTGTCGGCCGTGAACTGCATGACAACACGCCGCCATTCGAGACATCCGTCGTCGCGCACGACGATGCCGCGGCAGCGCGCGATATCAGCCCGACGGGCGCCGACTCCGAATCGGCGCCCGTCGATTGTTACCGACGGGCCGCGCCCGACAACCGTCAGCTCCGACAAAACCGGCGGCTCTTCCTGTCCGCGCCCGAGCATAACCGGCAGTCCGAGGCTGTAGAAGGTCACGGCCGCCGTCTGGTCGAGTCCCTCGATAGGCTCGGTGCGCTCCACGGCGACCGAGTCGTAGGCGCCGGGCAACACCATAGGCAGGGCCGACAGCTTCATGCCGATACGGACAGGCCCGACCCCCTGCGATGTCATGGGAGGGGCCATTACGATTGTGTCGCGCGAAGTGTCGCGTGCGGCGACAACGGGCGCAGGCCGACTGAAACTCTCTATCTCGGTTGTTTCGGGAGTCGGTTTGCCACTGCAGGCGGCCAGAGACGCTAAAGCCGCAATGGTCAGAACGGGAAGTATTCTTTTCATTTCGGGCAAATTTAGCGTTTTTTTATTTTGCGGCTCGTAAATTGAGCGGATATTATTTGGAAATAGCCGAAATAGATATTACCTTTGCGATTGAATTAAAGAAATAATTGGAACTGACTAACTGTTATATGGGGAAAACGTAATTAATTGAGCCAAAAGCTCTATGATTGCGAATCGAAGGATGGCACGCTGCGAGGCGAGCCATTTTTGTTTTATAATGGCGCACACAATAAGTCTAATAAGTCTAATAAGGCTAATAGAATCGGGAGGCTGCGCCCTGTGTGGCACAGCCTCCCGGAAAAGATTGATTCCCGAAGGGGAATTATTTCTTGAAATAGCGGTTGTAGAGACCCTGGAAACCCTGACCGTGGCGGGCTTCGTCTTTAGCCATCTCATGAACGGTGTCGTGGATAGCGTCGAGATTCTGCTCTTTGGCGCGGCGGGCAATGCGCATCTTGTCGGCGTTGGCACCGGCTTCGGCAGCCATGCGTTTTTCGAGGTTGGTCTTGGTGTCCCAGACCACCTCGCCGATCAG
>DBGBEM010000068.1:0-2024 GCA_048477235.1 Muribaculaceae bacterium
TCGTGGTTCCGCGCCTATTTCAACATGGGCCTGATCAACTATATCGAAGGCGGACGCCGTATGCTCCCCTGCGAAGCCGGAACAACCAATTTCTTCATCGACCCCTGGGGCGAAGTCTTCCCCTGCAACGGTCTCGAAGAACGGTTCTGGAAAGAATCGATGGGCAATATCCACAATGCTCCGTTTTCCGAGATATGGAGCAGCGAACAGGCCGAACGCGTGCGCGCAAAAGTGCGCAACTGCCCGAAAAACTGCTGGATGGTCGGCACGGCATCGCCTGTAATGCACAAATATATCAGCCGCCCCATGAAATGGGCTCTGACAAACAAACTGCGCGTAATGCGCGGACTCGAGCCCTGTCTCGACAAAAAATGGGAAGACGTCGGCCAGGATCCCACTCAGGGCGACCTCAAGCCGCGTAAATAACCGCCATGAAGATCGCAGTTGTCGGCACCCGCGGAATCCCCGACATCCAGGGAGGTGTCGAGACCCACTGTCAGGAACTCTATCCGCGTCTGGCCGCTATGGGCCACGATGTCACCGTAGTCTGCCGCACGCCGTATCTCTCTCCCGGACATCCCGACTCTTATAAGGGCGTCAGTCTGCTGCCGGTCTACGCACCGCGCCGCAAGAGCCTCGAAGCCACCGTCCACACTTTCCTCGCCCTTCTGAAAGTCAGACGCCTCCATCCCGACATTGTCCATATCCACGCTATCGGCCCGGCTCTTCTGACTCCTATGGCGCGCCTTCTCGGAATGAAGGTCGTCACCACCAACCACGGGCCCGATTACGACCGCGCCAAATGGGGCCGGCTGGCGCGTTTCGTACTCCGCAGCGGCGAACGCATGGGAGCGCGTTACTCCAACGCCGTCATCGTCATCTCGCGCGTCATCGCCGACATCGAGGCGCGACTCTACGGCCGCACCGACACGCGCCTGATCTTCAACGGTGTCAACACCCCCGTCCCCGACACAGCGACCGACTATATCGAAGACCTCGGGCTTGCCCCCGGGCGCTACGCAGTCGCTCTGGGCCGGTTCGTCAAAGAAAAGGGATTCCACGATCTTATCGACGCCTGGCAGCGCGCCGCCATACCGGGCTATCGCCTCGCCATAGCCGGCGACGCCGACCATCCCGACGCCTATTCGGCCGACCTCAAGCGCCGGGCCGCCGAAGCCGGAGTCGTACTGACAGGTTTCATCCGCGGCCGGCGTCTGAACCAGCTGATGAGCCACGCCGCCCTCTTCGCCATGCCGAGCTACCACGAAGGCCTTCCCATAGCGCTTCTCGAAGCGATGAGCTACGGCCTCGATGTCGCCGTCAGCTCGATTCCCGCCAACCGCCTCGACGCGCTCGACACCGGCGACTTCTTCCCGGCGGGCGATGTCGGTGCCCTGTCGGAGATTCTGAAGCGCAAGCTTGCGGAACCGCGCCGCCGCGTCTACGACCTCACCCCTTATAACTGGGACACGATAGCCCGGCAGACCCTCGAAGTCTACAGCGACGTCCTGAAAGCCGAAAAATAGCCGGTCATTTGCCGAGGTCGGCAGGCAGCCGGCGCGAGGCTTCGGCCGCAATGACAAGAATCACGGTCAGAACCGCATAAACAATGGCTGTCGAATGGAGCATGTCGCCGACCCCGACAAGCGGAGCGACGATAGCGCCGAAGACATAACCCGACACACCCAATACCGCCGAAGCCTCTCCGGCCGATGTGCGCCCCTCGTTCATAGCCAGAGTATTGCTCATGGTAAAAATCATTCCCAGAGCAACCATCATAGGCAGCATCAGCAGCTCGTAAACCCAGAAATTCTTAACCAGCCAGAGCGAGACACATGTTGCCGCCATGACAACGACCAGCATCCAGGCTCCGACCACGCCGGCGTTCTTAAGAAGCTTGAACCGGAGCGCCGCCATCGAACCGGCGGCGCAAAACAGTGCATTGCCGCCAATAATCAGGCCGTAGCCCGTCGCGGAGAAGCCGTAGACTGTCTGCACTATGAACGACGATGATGATATATAGG
>DBGBEM010000069.1:0-1523 GCA_048477235.1 Muribaculaceae bacterium
ACACCACAGATATGTCGCCCGCGATAGCACGCCTTCGTCTCGCCGCCGGGCGCCAGATGTTCAGCTACATATCGACATGCACGCGGAGCTATCCGACTATCTCCGAAAAATATTCGAAACTGTCGAACGATATGGGTCACCGGCTTGCCATGATGCCCGACGACGGTTCACTCGACTGGCGCCTGAACCTCGGCGAATATTATTACAACCACCAGAACTATCAGAAAGCCGAACAGATTCTGCGCAGTGTGGCTGAAAGCGCCGGAGAAACCGACAACCACTTCGCCCGCGCTGCCCACATGCTTTCTGGAATTGCGCGAGCCCGCGGCGACAACAATGCCGTAATAACCTATCTGGCAAAATCCGCCATAGCCGATCTGAAAACGGCCACCCTCGAGATAACATCGCTCCAGCAGCTCGGAATGATGATGTATGAGAACGACGACATCTCTCGCGCAAACGAATATCTCGCCGTAGCTCTCAAGAACGCCGTCGACTGCCACGCCTCTATGCGCGTTGTCGAGACAGGCGAGGTAATGCCACTCATCACCAGCGCCCACGAAATCGCCCAGGCGCGAAACCGCCACATGCTCGTCGGCATTCTTATCGCCATGGCCGTCCTGCTGGCCGGTCTCGCATCGCTACTGCTGGTGATTCGCCGCGAGATGCACCATCTGAGCATAATGAAAGAGCGGCTGTCGGCGGCAAACCGCGTCAAAGAAATATATCTGACGCAGTTCCTCAACCTGTGCTCGGTCTACATGGACAAGCTCAGCAGCTTCTCAAAGACAGTCCACCGCAAATTGTCGACAGGTAAAGCCGACGACCTTCTTAAACTCACCAAAAGCGGAAAATTCGTCGAAGAACACAGCCGCGAATTCTATGAGATGTTCGACGACGCCTTCCTCCACATCTACCCGACATTCGTCGACGACGTAAACGCCCTGCTGCGGCCCGAAGAACAGATCGAGCTGCGCGACGGCGAGCGCCTCAACACCGACCTCAGAATTCTCGCCTTCATGCGCCTCGGAATAGAGGAAAGCACTCGCATAGCCCGTATTCTGAACTACAGCGTCTACACCATCTACACTTACCGCAACAAACTGCGCAACAGGGCTATCAAACGCGACAGCTTCGAGCACGACATACTCTCGATCGGGGCAATATGACACTTTTTTAAGTCGAAAAATCATAAAATTTCGAGGCAAGCCTTGCAAAGCTGCGCCAAAACCCCTACCTTTGTTCCCCACAAAAGGAATGATGCTCGAGTGGCTGAAGAGGCACGCCTGGAAAGCGTGTAAACGTCAAAAGCGTTTCCCGAGTTCGAATCTCGGTCATTCCGCAAAAAGACAAGGGATGCCGGCCAGCGACATCCCCTTTTTATAGTTCACACACAAAGTAAATATGCGTTTCGACATGTAGGGATGCTCCATGGAGCATCCGGCCAATTTAGTTGTCAGGAGTCGCTCTGACGGCTGCACCATGGTGCAGCCCTACATAAAATGCACAAATACTTACTGTTT
>DBGBEM010000070.1:0-5182 GCA_048477235.1 Muribaculaceae bacterium
GCGCTATCTGGCCCGCTTTGTCCATGCCTGAGGTGACGAGCTTGCCTCCGCGACGGTGAACGTGCTCGATGATAAGCTCTACGGCGCGGTCGTATGCGTCGCTTACTGGAATTGTGAGCAGGGCTGCGCTCTCGGCGGCGATTATCCCGCGCATGGTTTCCTTGACTGATGATTCTGCCATTTCAGGTCGGTTTTTTATTAGCCTCGCAAAAGTAAACAAAAAAAACGACTCTCGTTCTCTCCCGTCCGACAAATTGAAAAACCGCCCCGGCGCGCGCGGCACCGGGGCGGCTGTCTGTGACGTCGGTCTGACGGATTATTTCACGATGGGCTCGCCTTCGCCGTCGGGATCCTGCCCCCACTGCTGACGGGCCAGACGACGGTAGTTGTTGTAGCGCCACTGGGCGTTCTTCTTGGCGGCTGCGAAGAGCTCGTCGGCCTCTTTCGGGTAGAGCTTCTTGACCGATGCGAAGCGAACTTCGCCGCCGAGGAAGTCGTCGAAGAGATCCCAGTTGGGCTCTTTGCTGTCGAGGGTGAAGGGGTTCTTGCCTTCGTTCTCGAGTTCGGGGTTGTAGCGCCAGAGATGCCAGTAGCCGCATTCTACGGCAGCGGCTTCTTCGGCCTGAGCGTGTCCCATGCCGCGACGGATGCCGTGGTTGATACAGGGTGAGTAGGCGATTATTATCGACGGGCCGGGATATGCCTCGGCTTCGCGGATAGCCTTGAGGGTCTGGGCCTGGTCGGCGCCCATGGCGATCTGCGCGCAGTAGACATAGCCGTAGGTCGAGGCGATAAGTCCGAGGTCTTTCTTGCGGATGCGCTTGCCGCCGGCGGCAAATTTGGCGATGGCGCCCAGCGGGGTCGATTTAGAGGCCTGACCGCCGGTGTTCGAATAGACTTCGGTGTCGAGCACGAGGATGTTGACATCCTCACCGCTGGCCAGAACGTGGTCGAGACCGCCGAAGCCGATATCGTAGCTGGCTCCGTCGCCGCCGATGATCCACTGGCTGCGTTTTACCAGATACTGCTTGCGATCGAGAATCTCGCGGCAGGTCGGGCAGCCGCAGGCTTCGCAGAGAGGTATGAGCTTGTCGGCGATGGCGCGGGTGGCGTCGCCGTCGTTGAACTTCTCGAGCCATTCGGCCGCCAGAGCGTGGATCTCGTCGGAGCACGACGGGCAGTCGACAGCTTTCTTAACCGATTCGGCGAGCACGGCGCGCTGGTTGTCGGTGGCAATCTTCATGCCGAGACCGAATTCGCAGAAGTCCTCGAAGAGGCTGTTGGCCCAGGCGGGGCCGTGGCCGGCGGCGTTGACGGTGTAGGGGGTCGACGGAACCGAGCCGCTGTAGATCGACGAGCAGCCGGTTGCGTTGGCCACCATCTCGCGGTCGCCGAAGAGCTGGGTGATAAGTTTCACGTAGGGGGTTTCGCCGCAGCCCGAGCAGGCGCCCGAGAATTCGAACAGAGGTGTGGCGAACTGGCTGTTCTTCACGTTCTGCTTGATGTCGACGAGATTCTGCTTCGAGCTGACGTTGCTGATGCAGTAGTCCCACTCTTTCTGAAGCGGAAGCTGCGATTCGAGCGGCTTCATTGTCAGAGCCTTGTTGCCGCGCTTGCCGGGACATACGTCGACGCAGTTGCCGCAGCCGAGACAGTCGAGCTGGTCGACGGCCTGGATGAAGCGCATCCCTGCGAAAGTCTTGCCGATGGCGGCCAGAGTGCGGTCTTCGCCGAATGGAGCGCCTTCCATCTCTTTGGCGTCGAGCACGAACGGACGGATGCAGGCGTGGGGGCAGACGTAGGCGCATTTGTTACACTGGATGCAGTTTTCGGGATCCCATTCGGGAACGAAAGCCGCTACGCCGCGCTTTTCGCTGGCGGCTGTGCCGAGAGGCCACGAGCCGTCTTCGATGCCCTTGAAGGTCGAAACGGGCAGCAGGTCGCCGTCCTGGGCGTTAATCGGACGCACGACGTTGGCGATGAAGGGGGTGTCGCCCGGATGTGCGGGAGCCGGCTCTTCGGCGAGGTTGCTCCATGCGGGGTCGACGTCGAGCTTGCGGTATTCGCCGCCGCGGTCTACGGCTGCGAAGTTCTTGTCGACAACGTCCTGACCTTTCTTGCCGTAGCTCTTGACGATGAATTTCTTCATCTGCTCTACGGCGAGGTCTACGGGAATAACCTCGGTTATGCGGAAGAAGGCGCTCTGGAGAATAGTGTTTGTGCGGTTGCCGAGGCCGATTTCCTGAGCTATCTTCGTTGCGTTGATATAGTAGACGTTGATATTGTTGTCGGCGAAATATTTTTTCACCTTGGCGGGCAGATTGTCGGCGAGCTCCTGACCTTCCCAGATTGTGTTGAGCAGGAATGTGCCGCCGCGCTGAAGGCCGCGGGTAACGTCATACATGTGGAGGTAGGCCTGGACGTGGCAGGCCACGAAGTTCGGGGTGTTTACCAGATAGGTCGAACGGATGGGATGGTTGCCGAAACGGAGGTGAGAGCAGGTGAAGCCGCCGCTTTTCTTCGAGTCGTAGCTGAAATAGGCCTGACAGTATTTATCGGTGTTGTCGCCGATAATCTTGATGGAGTTTTTGTTCGCTCCGACAGTTCCGTCGGCACCGAGGCCGTAGAACTTGGCCTCGAAGATTCCTTCTCCGCCCAGCGCCATTTCCTCTTTGGGAGGAAGCGAGGTGAAGGTGACGTCGTCGACGATGCCGATAGTGAAGTGGTTCTTCGGTTCGGGAAGCTGAAGGTTCTCGAACACGCTGATAATCTGAACCGGAGTGGTGTCTTTCGACGACAGTCCGTAGCGTCCGCTGACGATGACAGGAGCGTCGTTGCAGCCTTTGAAGGCCTCGACGATGTCGAGATAAAGCGGCTCGCCGGCAGCTCCGGGCTCTTTGGTGCGGTCGAGAACGGCGATGCGCTTCACGGTCTTAGGCAGTGCGCCGAGGAAGTGCTTGGCGCTGAAAGGACGGTAGAGGTGCACATTGACCAGACCGACCTTCTCGCCTTTCGAGGCCAGATAGTCGATGGCTTCCTGAGCGGCCTGAGTGACCGAGCCCATGGCGATGATAACGCGGTCGGCCTCGGGATGACCGTAGTAGTTGAAGAGCTTGTATTCGCGGCCGGTTATGCGCGAGATCTCGTTCATATATTCCTCGACGATGGCGGGAACGGCCTCGTAGTAGCTGTTCGATGCCTCGCGGTGCTGGAAGAAAACGTCGGGATTCTCGGCCATGCCGCGGTCGACGGGTGCGTCGGGGTTGAGGGCGCGTTTGCGGAATTCGGCAAGAGCTTCCTGATCGACAAGCGAGGTCAGAGCCTCGGCGTCGATCTCTTCGATTTTCTGAATCTCATGGGAGGTGCGGAAACCGTCGAAGAAGTTGACGAAAGGAACGCGGCTCTTGATGGTTGCGAGATGGGCGACGCCGGCCAGATCCATAACCTCCTGGACGCTGCCTTCGGAGAGCATGGCGAAGCCGGTCTGGCGAACCGACATGACGTCCTGATGGTCGCCGAAAATCGAAAGGGCATGGCTGGCGAGAGTGCGCGCGCTGACGTGGAACACGCAGGGAAGCAGCTCGCCGGCAATCTTATACATATTTGGAATCATCAGCAACAGTCCCTGACTGGCTGTATAGGTAGTTGTCAGAGCTCCTGCCTGAAGAGAGCCGTGAACGGCACCGGCAGCACCTCCTTCGCTTTGCATTTCCTGAACGTGGACGGGACGTCCGAACATATTCTTGCGGCCGGCGGCCGACCATTCATCGACATATTCAGCCATTGTCGACGACGGTGTGATGGGATAGATGGCGGCTACCTCTGTGAACAGATAGCTGATATGGGCGGCTGCCTGGTTGCCATCGCAAGTCAAGAATTTCTTTCCTTTACTCATTGCGAAATTGAAGATATTTTGGATAATTTACGTTGATGCTGAAAAAAGTCGCTGCAAAGTTAAAAAATTTTTGTGATAAAAGAGTTGAAAACCCGTTAAATGATTGTTATTGCGGTTCGCCGGGCAATCGCTATATTTGCCCCTCCTGCCCGGCGCTGAAGCTTGGGCCCCTCCTGCCCGGCGCTGAAGCTTGGGCCACCCATGCCCGGCGCTGAAGCTTGGGCTTTAACAAAAAAATTGGTTATGAATTCGTTTTTGAAAAGAACTGAGCTTCAGCGAAGCCTAAAAGCCCCTGAGCTTCAGCGAGGTTTGAAGAAGTGGCGCGGTAACTACCGGGCCGGATGGCATGACTACCGCGCCCGGGCTATCTATCATATAACCCTCCTGAAAGCTCCCGGCTGCGAAAGCTTCGGTCGGCTCGGCGGCGACAGCGCTGTTCCTCCCGGCAATCCCGGCAGCCCCTATCTCATTGCCTCTCCGACAGGAAAATGCATAAAGGAGGCTCTGCGGCGGTTGCCCGAGATTCATCCCTCCCTCCGCCTGTTCCAGTATGCTCTCATGCCCGACCATCTCCATATTCTTCTTTCGGTTGAATCTGAGCTCGACGATATTCTCGGCCGTAAGCTTGCCATTTTCAAGGTTATGGTTAATAAGCTCTCAGGTCAGGAGCAGGTTTTTCAGAAAGGGTTCAATGACCAGATTGTCGGCCCGAACCGCAAGCTTGACGCGATCTACCGATACCTCAGGGAAAATCCATACAGGCTTGCCGTAAGGCTGGCCCGTCCCGAGTCGTTCCGGCGAGTCACCACCCTGCAAATCGGAGGCTCGGTCTATAGCGCTTACGGCAACCTTCAGCTGCTTGACAGTCCTTTCAAAGAGCAGGTCGTCGTGCATCGTGCCGACGATCAGCCGACGCGAGCGGATAACTTCAGCCGCTGGCTTCACTGCGTCGCCAACGGAGGCGTTCTTGTGTCGCCGTTTATCAGCAAAGATGAGAAAGCTGTCAGAGAGGCGGCCGAGGATGTTGACGGGCGCATCATCCTCATCACCGACCGAGGCTTCGGCGAAAGAGAGAAACCGGCCGCCCGCGACTTCGGGCAGTGTCTGAAAAACCGCCTCCTTATACTGACTCCGCTCTCAGAGGATCTTCAGGCCATGTCGGCCCGCGGCAGATTCCTTGCCATGAACGACCACGCCCGCCGCATCGCCTCTCTCCAGTAAATTCCGGTTATGTCAGGTCGGCGAGTGTCTGCTCGATCGACTCGTCTTTCCCGAGCCCCATGGCAG
>DBGBEM010000071.1:0-1405 GCA_048477235.1 Muribaculaceae bacterium
GTGAAGTCCTCTATGTCCGTAGAGGTTCCGGGATGCGCGAACTTCACACCTTTTTTGTAGCCGCGCGCATCTGCCTCGCCTTCGGCTTCCTGAAGGATTTCGATGCTCTCGGGTGTCGCGTATACGGGCTGAAGTTTTGCACCTTCTTTCAGTTTGAATCCGGCATCGGCAATCGTGACGCCGACCTCCCGGACGGGATAGCTTTCGACATCATTCATGTCGAAGACAAGGATGTACGGATTTTTGGGAGACGGGTTCCCGGCTCCTCCGGCCGGGCGCCCGATTGCTTTCTTTGTGTAAGGCATAGCTGTTGTGGTTTACATGGTTTCGGGATCGTTGTTATCCTCCGGATTTTCCGGGTTGGGGTCGGATTCCTGATTCTCTTCGACCTTGGAGGTGATCCACTTGCCCGTGGCACCTTCGCGCGTCGAGGAGATCGCGGCCTTCGGGTCGTAGCCGTCCGGTACGATGGCGAACACGGCTTCGCCGAGCAGGAAGCCGACGCCCAGCCAGAACTCGCAGTAGAAGCGCACCTCGTAGTCGTGCTTCTGGATGTCGGTGATGAACTGCCCGGGGTTCTTGTGTCGCAGACCGACGAAATTCTCCTTCGGCGTCGAGAAGACGATGGGCGAGCCATAGAGGCTGTCGAGCACCTGGAGGTAGCAGTTCGAGAAATCGACGCGATCCGCGCCGAAGTTCACCTTCTCCGTCCCGGAACCGGCACCCCACTTGTTCTTGTAGGCCCGCTTGTACTTGAGGTAAACGTCGCCCGACATGAAGACGGGCATCTGCTTCGACTTGTAGAGCGGTGCGAGCGACGCCACGAAGTCGTCGATGACGGCCAGCACCTCGTCGTCGGTCGCTTCGAGCAGGTTCTTGTTTGTGTCGAAATATTTGAAAACACGGGTGTCCGTTTTCTTGTTTTCAACGAGAATCGTTTCGAAGCCGTCCATCGTGTCCTCCGTTTCCTGGGAGTCTGCGACGTATTTTGCCTTCGAAATCATCACATTCTCGATATCCTCGGCAATCTGCGGAAGCATCACCTTATCGACGATATAGCGCGTGATCGGCATCTGGTCGGGCGTCTTGCCCTCGTCGTAGAGGTGGAAAAGCCAACTTTCGCCGACTTCAGCCGGGATGATCGGAAAATTGACCTTGTGACGAAAATTCTTGATGGTGAGCGGTGTGAACTTCGCACCGCCCTTCGGCGTCCACTTATGCGAGAATTGCTGAACGACGTGGCCGATAGATCCGCCTTGGGAAGCTTTGTATTCGGTTGTCGCTCTTTTCCACGAGATATTCTTCGACGTAGAGAAGCTCTGGTAGAGCTGCTGGAGAATGTCGAGGTTGTTGCCCTGCGACAGATACGGGCCGAGTTCCTTGCGGAGATCTCCGACCTCAAGCG
>DBGBEM010000072.1:0-3591 GCA_048477235.1 Muribaculaceae bacterium
GACAATAGCAAGCATCTCAGCCGTAATGTCGATACGGCGGCTGACCTCTTCGAACGAGGCCGAGAAACCCATGTCGGCCACCATACGACGCCCCGGAGCCGTCAGACAACGGCTCGCAACGGCACTTCTCACAGCATCGAAGCCTATTTTGTGTTCAAAACTTTCGGGATAGATCATGATCGGCTGCAAAGTTACGAAAAAGCGCTGAGACGCCCCACCCCGCCGTCAAAGATAACGGTTCGCGACAACGTTCAGCCTGTCGTCGAGGTCGAATACCCAAGGCTTGCCGGTCGGAATCTCGCAGCTGACAATCTCGGTAGCCGAGAGATGGAGCATCATCATGGCCAGACCGCGCAGGCTGTTGCCGTGGGCCGCCACGATAACATTGTCGTAGAGCCTGAGCGACGGCTCGATAAGCTCTTCGAGACAAGGACGCACTCGTTCAATAGTGACGGCCAGCGATTCGGTCAGCGGAAGTTCACGGTTTGTCAGACCGGCGTATCGCGGATCGTTGCCCGGGAAACGCGGATCGGCCGGATTGAGCGCGGGGGGCGCGACGTCGTATGACCGGCGCCAGATGTGAACCTGTTCGTCGCCATATCTGGCTGCAGTGTCGGCTTTGTTAAGGCCCTGCAGAGCTCCGTAATGCCGCTCGTTGAGATGCCAGTCCTTTACTACAGGCACCCAGCAGCGGTCCATGGCGTCGAGGGCGATATCGAGAGTGTGGATGGCCCGGCGCAGATACGAAGTGAAACAATAATCGGGACATAGGCCATCAGCGGCGATGAGCCGGCCGGCCTCGGCGGCCTCTTCGCGCCCTTTGTCGGTAAGCTCCACATCGGTCCAGCCCGTAAAGCGGTTTTCGAGATTCCAGGCGCTCTGGCCGTGGCGCAGAAGTATCAGGTGTTTCATGTCAGTCAATAAATATGTTCCGACATTGAAACGCCTCCCTCGTCGTTATTGTTGACTCAGTCGTAACGGATAGACCGCGCCGGCGAAATAGTGGCGACGATATGGCTCGGAAGCAGCAACACGAGCGCCGCCATCACAATGACACCGGCGTTCAGGGCGAGAACGTCGAGCCAGCCGATAGAAACGGGCACGTAGTTGAGATAATAGGTATCGGCGTCGAGCGGCAGAATATGGGTGAACGCCTGAAGAGCTATCAGCCCGAGGCTGACCAGATTGCCGATGACGAGGCCGCGGACGACGAGCCGTTCGGCCACGATGATAAACGTGCGGCGCACCAGAGAATTCGAGGCTCCGAGAGCCTTGAGGATTCCGATCATGTTGACGCGCTCGAGGATGATTATGAACAGGCTCGATATGAGAGTGAAAGCCGACACGGCAGCCATGAGAGCAAGGATGACTGCAACATTGGTGTCGAGCAGTTCAAGCCAGTTGAAATAGACCGCACCGCGGCGGTGGGCATTGTCGACGCGATAAAGTTCGGGAAGGCGCCGGTCATAATATGCGGTCAGCAGGGCGTCCTGAAGCCGCTTCGCCGACGGCTCTATGATAGCGTCGGAAGGAAGTCCGTTGATGTCGATGCGCGTTCCGGCGTCGGCTCCGAGGCGGTCAAGACGCGCTATCATCGCCGGAGAAGCATAAACCACAGAGGCGTCGTAATCGGTCAGATGGGTGTCGTAGACTCCGGCCACAGTGAACCGGCGCGCTTTTATGCCGCCATTGCTGAAAAAATAAGCCCCTATCTTCTCCCCCGGTTCGGAGAGTCCGAGCGTGCGCATCATCAAGGCCGACAGGATTATGTCGTTCTCGCTGTTCCCGACAGTGTAGTCGGGCATCTTTCCATCTACAATATGAGAGGCCACAAATGTCGAGTCGGAAGGTGTAGAGAATACGACCCCGGCAAAGTCGGTATCGGTTTTCAGCACACCCGGACGGCTCGCGGCAATGGCTGCGCGCGTTCCGGGAAGCGTTTCTGCAATAATGGCCTTAAGTTCGGGAGTGAGACGCACCGGCGTGGCATCGGTAGCCACATCAGTCTCGCCGCCGAACTCATCGGCATTCTCCGAAGCTATATTGACAGTCAGCTGACTCTCGAATCCGGTGACCTTTGCGCGAATCTCTTTTTTAAAGCCCTGCATGACAGCTACAGAAATCATCATCACCGTCAGAGCCAGCGCAATGCCGGCTACGGCGATCACAACCCCCGGGCCGCTGCCGCGACGGCGACTTCCGCGTAGGTCGATACGGCGTGCTATCAGGAGGGCTACATTCATATCGTGCGGCCGGGATATGCTTTAAGCGCTTCAGCCAGCACGCGCAGGGCATGGCCGAGATCGTCGCGGTTGAGGACGTAGGCCATTCTGACCTCGTTCTTTCCCCGTCCGGGCGTAGAATAGAATCCGCTGGCAGGAGCCATGAATACCGTGGCTCCCTCAAACGAGAACTCTTCGAGACACCAGCGGCAGAAGCGGTCGGCGTCGTCGACCGGGAGACTCACTACCGTGTAGAACGCTCCCATCGGAATCGGCGAATAGACGCCGGGGATGCGGTTCAGTCCGTCGATGAGGAACTTGCGGCGGTCGACATAGTCGTTATACGTCATCAGCATATACTCCGGAGTGGCGTCGATCGATGCCTCGGCTACGATCTGGCCCAGAAGAGGCGGACTCAGACGCGCCTGGCAGAATTTCATCACAGCCTTGCGCACCTCGGGGTTCTTGGTTATCAGGGCGCCGATGCGGATTCCGCACTCGCTGTAGCGCTTCGAAACCGAGTCGATCAATACGACCTGTTCCTCAATGCCGGGCAAGTGGAACGCCGATATATAAGGAGCGCCCGTGTAGCAGAACTCGCGGTAGACCTCGTCGGAGAAGAGGAAGAGATCGTGGCGTTTGACAATGTCGCGCAGAGCGTCCATCTCGCGCTGTGTGTAGAGGTATCCTGTCGGGTTGTTGGGATTGCAGATGAGGATTCCTTTCGTGCGCGGCGTTATCAGTTTCTCGAATTCTTCGACCGACGGGAGGGCGAAACCGGTTTCGATGCTCGACGGCACGGTGACAATCCGGGCTCCGGCCGAAATGGCGAACGCCATATAATTGGCGTAAGAAGGTTCGGGTACGATTATCTCGTCGCCCGGATCGAGACAGGCCATGAACGCGAACAGAACCGCCTCCGAACCACCGCTCGTTATAATGATGTCGTCGGCAGTGACATCAATATTGAAACGGTGGTAATACTCGGCAAGCTTGCGGCGCAACGAGGGCAGGCCGTCCGACGGACTGTATTCGAAAAGCTTGAAATCAATGTTTTTCAGAGCTTCGAACGCCTGAGGCGGAGAAGGCAGATCGGGCTGGCCTATATTAAGATGGTATACTTTGATTCCGCGGGCCTTTGCCGCGTTGCTCAGAGGAACGAGCTTGCGTATCGGAGAAGCGGGCATCTCACGACCGCGGCGGGAAGTTGTAGGCATAGTGGCTTTTTCGTTTTACAGGCTGCAAAGGTAGAAATTTTTTCGCTATATTTGGGGCAAAATCCCAAACGAATGAATCAGTCATCGGCCTCCGTGCAAAAAACTGACGCCCAAACGCCCGACCCTCCGACGCCCGTAGGGATGCACCACGG
>DBGBEM010000073.1:0-2394 GCA_048477235.1 Muribaculaceae bacterium
GCTATTCTATAACCGAAGGCTCGATCGAGACAGTAGCCGGGGATGCCGGCAACGCTCCGGCCCGCATCTACGACCTGCGCGGTGTTCGCGTCGACAGCGCCGACGCTCCCGGAGTCTACATCATTGTCAAAGCCGACGGCACCGCCACAAAGACGGTTGTCCACTGAAGCTCACACCATCTCACAAAAGCGGCCGGCGCAAATCGCACCGGCCGCTTACTGTTTATGGGTTTACTGTTCCATCAGTAGTTGAGGTTGTAGATAGTGGTCATGTCGAGGTCGGTCCAGGTGGCGGTGTCGAGCAGTTTGCCTGTTGTGCAGTCATAGAACTTTGCGACAACTTTATGACCGCCGGCCCAGAAGGGAGCCGACACTCCGCCTTCATAGCCGTTCATTTCGCCGAGCGCGATGCTGTAGTCGGGCTCTGCGTCGTCGTTATCGACGTAGATGTCGACCGTAATATCTACCGACGACATGAAACCGCAGGGGAGCTCTTCGGTCAGACGGACACGGCATATTCCGGCAGAGGGGGTGAAGACGAACGATTTCGATTCGTCGGTCTTGAAATTCTTCATCGTGATTTTCTTTCCGTCGTAGGCGGTTATCCACATATCATTGAACAGGCCGCTGCTCTGGCTCAGATAGTAATGGTCGCCTTCACGGACAGGAATACCGGACATGCTGCCACCTACACATGAGTAGTTGTTGCCCCATTTGACAGCCGAACGGTTATAGCCGAATGCCTGAGGCCAGTCGGTTGTTGTAAAGATCATGAACGACAAGTCCTGCTCGCCGAGCCATACGCCCTCCATAGTTTCGATAAACTGAACGTTGGTGGGAACCGTGAACGAGTTTCCTCCATCGGGCTCGTCATCGTCAGAACAGGAAACGAGCGGGAAGCACAAAGCGGCCGCGAAGAGCATCACGAGGTAATAAAAAGGCTTTTTCATAAGATAGATTTTGAGTTAAAAAAGTATTCAAGTGCAAAGCTAAAACAAAAATTCACAAATTACCCCCCCCAATTGTTAAATACATTTAAACAGACGAGAGGCCGTGTCGTATGACACAGCCTCTCGGGAATATGAAAATTGGCGGGATTCAGTCTTTGGAGAGCGGGACGGCGTAGTAGCGTTTCTGGCCGGTCGGGTAGATGCCGGTTATGAACATTACGGGGTCGCTGTCGCTCTTGACGATGGCGTTGTAGAGCTTCTCGACGTCGTCGGCGTCGGTCACGCGCGAATTGTTGATGTCAAGGATTATGAAGCCGTCTTTGATGCCGGCATCTTTGAACAGGCCGTCTTTGAGGCCGATGACCTCGAGGCCGGCGCGGATGCCGAGCGAGCGACAGGTTTCCTCACTGGCGGCACGGAAGGCGCAGCCGAGCTCGGTAACGCTTCCGGGCTGGGTCACCTTGGTGTTACCCTGAGAGTTGCGCAGTGTCAGCATGGCCTCGCTCGTCTTGTTGTCGCGGACGTAGGTCACCTTGACTTTGTCGCCGGGACGGTAGCGGGCTACCTGCTCGTGGAGCTGGGCAATAGTCTTGACGGGCTGGCCGCCGAGGGCTATGATGACGTCGCCTTTCTTCAGTCCGGCCTCGCGTGCGGCCGAGAGATCGGAAACCTCTTCGATAACGGCTCCTTCGTTGACGGCCGTGATACCTTTTTCTTTGGCAATCTTCGAGTTCAGCTCGGAGATGGTGATACCGAGCACGGCACGCTGCACGGCGCCATACTGACGGATGTCACTGACGACTTTCTTGACAATCGATGTCGGGATCGCGAACGAGTAGCCCGAATAAGAGCCGGTATTCGAATAGATTGCCGTATTGATTCCGACAAGCTCGCCGGCGAGGTTCACCAGAGCTCCGCCGCTGTTGCCGGGATTGACGGCGGCATCGGTCTGGATATAGCTTTCGATACCCATATTGCGCGAGTGGGTCACCTGCGAGATGCTGCGGGCCTTTGCCGACACGATGCCGGAGGTCACTGTCGAAGTGAATCCGAAGGGATTGCCCACTGCGAGCACCCATTCGCCGACTTTCAGCTTGTCGCTGTCGCCCATGGGGATGACAGGCAGCTCTTTGGCGTCGATCTTGACCAGCGCGAGGTCGGTGTTGGGATCGGAGCCTACGACGGTGGCGTTGAATGTGCGGTTGTCGTTAAGGGTCACTTCGAGGCGTTCGGCACCGTCGATGACATGGTTGTTGGTGACGATATAGCCATCGTCGCTTATAATTACGCCCGAGCCGAGGCCGAGCTGACGCTGGGCCGACTCATCGTCGCTGTCGCCTCCGCGCTGGCGTGGCTGAGGCTGAGGCTGCTGGCGGCGCGGTGTGCCGAAGAAAAAGTCGAAGAGGTCGTCGCCGAACGGGTTGAATCCGCCCTGATTGCCATAC
>DBGBEM010000074.1:0-11061 GCA_048477235.1 Muribaculaceae bacterium
ACGGTATCTCTCGAGATCTATGATCTTCAGAATGAGCTGATAGCCTCGACACCGCCGATCGCGTTCAGGGTGCAGCGTAATTGTGCCACGATTATACGTGGTAAGTTCTTGACTTCTAAAGCCTCCGGCGGAGTAGGAATCAATCCTGAGTTTGACGGAGCTTTCAACATCCACTTGTAACGAGAAAAGCCTGACTTTAGATAATCGCTTATCGATAATTTGATTATCGTCTGGAAAATATGAGAGTTAACCATTTTTTTAAACTTTAACCAAACCGTTATGAAAAAAACCTTAAGTTACGGCGCATTGATGTTGAGCTTATTGAGTTTTAACTCCTGCTCATCAGATATGGACATGCCTGAGAACTCAGCTGACAATTCAGCCAGACTAACCTTGTCGTTGCCCGCTGAAGTCGTTGCCCGCGGCTTTGCCGAAGGTGAACATGCCAATCAGTTGTCATATGCCGTCTATCTCCATGGTGAGGACGGCACAGCTCCCGGCACTCTGGTCGCTTCCGAGACAAAAAAAGCTGTGTCATTTACGAATGGCGTTTATGAACTGCCGATACAGCTTGTCAACGGAAAGGCTTACGACATTGTCTTCTGGGCCGACAACAACAGCAGCGCGATGTATGAATTTGACGCCGACAATCACACCGTCACCATGACTGACGAGGCTTTTGCGTCGAATATGGATGAGGTAGACGCTTTCTACGGAGTCCTGACCACCCCTGTAATTGATGGCGCCTATTCCGATAAGGTCGAGCTTTACCGTCCGTTCGCTCAGCTGAACCTCGGTGCGAGCGACCTTGACAACGAAACATTCCAGAACGTTCAGAACATAACGGATGGAAAAGTATATGCCAAACTGACTGTCGACACCTACAGCAAATTTGACATCTTCAACGGAACGTGCACCGGCGAGACCGTTACAAAGACTTATGCTATGCCTGTCGACGCTATCGACAGTGAGGCAAATCCGTTCCCTTACATGAGCGATACTTACAAATATGTCGCCATGCACTATCTGCTGATGTCCAAGAGCACTCCCGAGCAGGAAAGCGATGTGGTAAACCTTAAATATGAATTCTTCAATGACAAGGGCGCGGCTGCTCCGTTCTACAGCATCGAGGTTCCCAACGTGCCCGTCCGCCAGAACTACCGCACGAACCTCTACGGACAGATATTCACCGAAGACGGCACGATCTCGGTCGAAATCAAACCCGGCATCACTGACATCAACTGGCCTGTGAACTCTACGGTCGTGACTACTGCCGAAGAACTGCTTGATGCTGTGGCAAGCGCTAAAAACGGAACTACACTTTCTATCCCTGCCGGCACTACAATCACTCTTAACGTGACAGAAGACGGCGGCGACCTTATCGGTGACTTCCTCGAACCCTCTTCAGATATTGAGGTTCATGTCGGCGGAACGCTGGCCTTTGAGGGCGCCTCTCAGATTGTGCCGATGGAGGGCGCCAGACTGACGCTGTCAGGCGAGGGCAAGGTCAAAACTTCTTCTTCGGCATTCCTTATGAGAGCTGAAGACGGCGATATTATTGTCAACGGCAATCTGAAGTTCGAGGTTACCGGCAACGGCGGTCTTGGCTTCGCAGCCAACGGTCATACTCTTAGCGTCGATAACGCTCAGATCTCAAGCCGGATAACCAACACCAAATCGAGCGTATTGGCCCTCTCTGACGGAGGAACAATCTCGATGAACAATTCCACAGTCAGTTCAAATATCAGAATCTGTGCTTATCTGCCCGGGTTCGGTGAATCAGGCGATATGCTCATGACTGCCAAAAACTGCCGGTTCATAACAAACGTCACTTCAGACTTTAACTCATACGCATTTGTGACCTATCCCGGCAAGCCTTTCAAATATGAGTTCATTGATTCCCACATTGCCTCAAACACCGGATGCGTCTACATAAGCAAAGGCGGCACTCTCATCTACAAAGGCACTTCCATTGTCAAGGCCGGACGTATGTCGAACTTCAAGAACTCCACAGACTACGGTAAGATTCCTGTCATGGTTGAAAACGGTGCGAAGGGTATATCGTTCAGCGGTTACAGCGGTGTCTACAATGAATGGAATGAAGAAGATGAGACCGTTGCTACCGTTAAGGATTTCGGCGCCGATGCCTGCTATATGCTGGCATCGCATTATACCGGTCCGACTGTCAGCAACTCTACCGGCGAAGCCATCCCCGGCTATTCAGGCTATAAATGGGGCGAAGTGACCACAATTTTCACCCGAGGCATGATTCTTGATCTCAACGGAGAGATTATCGATAAATCATCAGTATTCAAGTTTAGCTATTCTAAGTAAAAAGAAGATTGCTGCTCTACCGTAATAGGATAGTAATCTAAATCTGCGCGCCCCGGAGGTTATGTGAATAACTTTCGGGGCGATTTCCATTTATAGGAGGGTGGCATAAAAGGCATTGTTATATACGCCAACCGGCCCCGCCGGCACGTTGACAGAAAAAATGTCGGGCGACGGCGTTGTTGTTTCAAAGAAAATCGCTATCTTTGGCACACCCTTATATTGACAGATAACCAACACAATCTTGAAACCATGAACACAAAGCATCTTCTGCTGGGCGACGAGGCTTTTGCCCTGGGAGCCCTCGAAGCGGGTCTGTCGGGCGCATACGCCTATCCCGGCACTCCTTCGACCGAAATTCTCGAATATGTGCAATCCCACCCGCTGACGCGCGAGCGCGGAATCCACTCCCACTGGTCAAGCAATGAAAAAACCGCAGTAGAAGAGGCCCTTGGCATGTCGTTCTGCGGCAAACGCGCTATCGTTTCGATGAAGCATGTCGGCATGAACGTCTGCGCCGACGCTTTCATCAACTCGGCTTTCACCGGAGCCAACGGCGGCCTGCTCGTCGTTGCCGCCGACGATCCGTCGATGCACTCGTCGCAAAACGAACAGGATTCGCGTTTCTATGCCAAATTCGCCATGGTTCCGCTGCTTGAACCGTCGTGTCAGCAGGAGGCCTACGACATGGCAGCCTACGGCTTCGAGCTCAGCGAGCGGCTTCAGATTCCTGTAGTCGTGCGTTTCGTGACCCGTCTGAGCCACTCCCGCGGCGAGGTTGCCACCGCCGAGACCCCGCGCGAGCCGAACGCCATCCATTATCCCGAAAAACCGCGCCAGTGGGTGCTGATGCCCGGGAACTCGCGTGTGCGCTATAAAGCTCTCATCGCCGAACAGGAGGGAATGGAGGCCGCAAGCCTCGAATCGCCCTTCAACCGCTATATCGACGGCACCGACACCCGTCTCGGAATCGTTGTCAGCGGTCTGGCCTTCAACTATCTCAACGAGGTGCTCCCCGAAAGCAAGAATCCTTTCCCGACACTGAAGATCAGCCAGTATCCCATTCCGCGCAAGATGCTCGAGCGCCTGGCCGACACAGTCGACGCCATCGTTGTCATCGAAGAGGGACAGCCCGTTATCGAAGAACAGCTTCGCGGCATTCTCAACCGCGGACTGAAAGTTTACGGAAAACTCGACGGCTATCTGCCGCGCACCGGCGAGCTCAACCCCGATGCCGTGGCTGAGGCTCTGTCGCGCCTGACCGCAGACTTCCGCCCGACCCTCATTGACAAACTCGACATCCCCGCTCCGAGCGAAGTGACTGTTCCGCGTCCGCCCGCTCTCTGTCAGGGCTGCGGCCACCGCGACGTCTATGCCGCCCTGAATGCCGCCCTTGCCGAATATCCCGACTCGAAAGTGTTCGGCGACATCGGCTGCTACACCCTCGGCTGGCTCGCTCCTTTCAACGCTATCGACTCTGTTGTCGACATGGGAGCCTCGATAACAATGGCCAAAGGCGCTGCCGACGCCGGCCAGCATCCTTCGGTGGCCGTCATCGGCGACTCGACATTCACCCATTCGGGAATGACCGGCCTGCTCGACGCCATCAACGAGAACACCCACATGACAGTCATCATCTCCGATAACCTCACCACGGGCATGACCGGCGGTCAGGATTCGCAGGGAACAGGCAAACTCGAAGAGATCTGCCTTGGCCTCGGCGCAGCTCCCGAACACGTCCGCACTATCGACTCACTGCCGCGCAACGTCGAGCAGATGAAGGCTCTCTTCAAGGAAGAGATCGATTATCCGGGACTTTCGGTGATCGTTTCGCGCCGCGAATGTATCCAGACAGCACGCCGTCACGCCAAAAAGAAATAACCGCAACCCGCCCAACAGTCTTTAACAACAAACAAAGCAAACAATCATGAAAACAGATATCGTACTCGCCGGCGTGGGCGGTCAGGGAATTCTCTCCATTGCCACAATCCTCGCCAATGCGGCTCTTGCCGAAAACCTCCATATCAAACAGGCCGAAGTCCACGGAATGAGCCAGCGTGGCGGCGACGTCCACTCGATGCTCCGCCTCAGCAGCGATCCTATCGCCAGCGACCTCATCCGCCGCGGAACCGCCGACCTCGTCGTTTCGCTCGAACCTATGGAAGCCCTGCGTTACGTTCCTTTCCTGTCGAAGAAAGGCTGGATCGTAACCAACACGGTACCCTTCCTCAATATTGAGAAATATCCCGAGATGGAGACGGTTATGGCCGATCTCGAGCGCCACGGCAATGTAGTGGCCTTCGATGTCGACACCGTCGCAAAGGAGGTCGCTTCGCCGCGCACCTCGAATATGGTGCTTCTTGGCGCCGCCTCTCCTTTTATCGAACTCGACGCCGACGCTATCGAGCGCGCCATCGCAACCGTGTTCGGCCCGAAGGGAGATGCTATCGTAGAAATGAACGTCAAAGCTTTCCGTGCAGGCCGCGAGAGGGCTCTGGCTAAGAAATAAAACTATACGACCGACTATGTTTCCGATTGACAGGACGAATTTCGACAGAGCCATGGCCGATTGCGGCATCATGGATCTCGGCGGCGCCACAATCCGACAGATCGTGGGCCTCGCCAACCGCCTTGCCGAAGTAGCCGGCGACGACTGTGTTCATCTCGAGATGGGCAATCCCGGTCTGCCGGCCTCCGAAGTGGGCATCAATGCCGAATGCGAGGCTCTCCGGCGCGGTATCGCAAACCAGTATCCCGCTGTCGGGGGACTCCCCGCGCTGAAATATGCCGGCGAGAAGTTCCTTAAGGCATTCGAGAATCTCGATATGCCCGCTCGCTGCCTCGTGCCGACTGTCGGCTCCATGCAGGGGTGCTTCACAACGCTTCTTCTTCTCGGACAGCGTCTGAAAGAACGCGACACGATTCTCTTCATCAACCCCGGATTCCCCGCCCAGCATCATCAGGCGAAGATTCTCGGTCTCAAAGAGATCAGTTTCGACATCTACGACTACCGCGGAGCCGCTCTCGAACAGAAACTCGAGGAATGTCTGGCCGGCGGACGTGTTACAGCCATTCTCTACAGCAATCCCAACAACCCGGCCTGGACAAACCTGACCGAGGAAGAGCTTGAAATCTTAGGACGCATGGCCGACAAACACGATGTCATCGTCATCGAAGACCAGGCATATTTCGGCATGGACTTCCGAACCGATTTCAGCCATCCGTTCGAAGCCCCTTATCCGGCGACGGTAGCCCGCTATACCCGTAACTGCATTCTGCTTCTCTCGGGCAGCAAGATATTCAGCTATGCGGGCCAGCGAATCGCTCTTGTATGCATGACTCCCGAGGTCTACGACCGTCACTATGAGGCTTTGGCCGATTTCTACGGAATGCCTTCGTTCGGCGACGCCTACATCTACGGCGTTCTCTATGCATGCTCGAGCGGCACGGCCCATTCGGCGCAATACGCCATGGCTGCGATGCTCGATGCCGCCGCCGACGGTATGCTCGATTTCGTCGGCACGTCGCGCGACTATGGCCGTCGTGCCCACCGCGCCCGCGAGGCATTCGAGGAATCGGGATTCCATCTTGTCTATGCCCGCGACGGCGAAGCTCCCATCTCCGACGGCTTCTTCTTCACGGCCGGATTCCCCGGCATGGACAGCGTCACGCTTCAGCGCGAGCTGCTGCGCCACGGAGTGGCCACCATTTCGCTTCCGTCGACAGGCAGTCTGCAAGACGGTGTGAGGGTTTGCGTTTCGATGCTTACCGCCGACAGTGATTTCGAAAATCTACGACGTCATCTAAAAGCTTTCGCCGATGAACAGCGCCAAGGTTAACTATATGACAGCCGACGAGGCCGTCCGCCTCATAAAGAGCGGCGACCACGTCTTCATCCAGGGCAGCACTTCGATTCCCGAAGTGCTTGTCGAGGCTATGGCTCGCCGCGGTAATGAGCTTCGCAACGTTCGCCTCTATCAGGGGTTTGCCGTGGCCAAGGGCCCGGCGCCTTACTGCCGCGAGGAATGTGCCGACGCTTTCTATCCCGATCCCTGTTTCATCTCGAACTCTGTCCGCGAATGGATCGACAAGGGCAACGGCTCGACAACACCCTGTTTCCTCGGTGAGGTGCCGCGCCTGTTCCGCGAGGGCATCTGTCCGGTCGACGTCTGCCTGCTTAACTGCTCGCTGCCCGACAAGAACGGCTATGTCAGCTACGGCGTGTCGGCCGATCTGGCTTACAGCGCCGCCGAAAGCGCCAAGATAGTCATTGCCCAGATCAACCGCCGTATGCCGTTCAGCTTCGGCGACCCGGTTATACATCTGAGCCAGCTTGCCGCAGCTGTCGAGGTCGACGATCCGCTCGTCGAGGTTCCCACTCCTGAGCCTACTTCGGCAGAAATTGCCCTCGGCAACAACGTGGCCGCACTCATTCCCGACGGAGCTACTCTTCAGATCGGTGTCGGCGGTATCCCCAACGCCATCATACGCGCTTTGGCCGGTCACAAGCATCTCGGTGTCCACACCGAGGCAATGACCGACGGCCTGTTACCGCTTATGGAGAGCGGCGCTATCGACAATTCGATGAAGCGTGTGATGCCCGGAAAGTCGGTAGCCTCACTGGCTCTCGGCAGCCGGCGCCTCTATGAGTTCATGGACTATAATCCCGACATTATCTTCAAGGATGTCGCCTGGACAAACGATCCTTTCCGCATTGCTCAGAATCCGAAAGTGATGTCGATAAACTCGTGTCTCGAGATCGATCTTACCGGCCAGATATGCAGCGACTCGATCGGAACACATATGTTCAGCGGTGTCGGCGGACAGGTAGACTTCGTCTACGGCTCAAGCCGCAGCGAGGGGGGCAAATCGTTCCTGACAATGCTCTCGACAACGCGCAAGGGTATGAGCAAGATCAAACCTGTTCTGACGCCGGGCGCCGGTGTGGTCACCACGCGCTATATGGCCCATTATGTCGCAACTGAGCATGGCTGCGTGTGCCTTCGGGGTAAAGATCTCGCCGAGCGCGCCCGCCTGTTGATATCGATTGCCGACCCGTCGGCCCGCGAAGAGCTCGAACGCGCCGCCCGCGAACGCTACGGCCGCGCCTTCGGCCGCCAGTGGTAATTCCGAAGCTAAACCAAAACGCCGCAACTCCCTCGGGTTGCGGCGTTTTTTTTGCGGTTGCCGCCGGCCGGATATTACTTCGGGGCGAGGGATTTTAAAGATTAATCGGGATTCAGCTGGATTTATCGGGACAATCGGGGATAAGACGCTCCGCGGCGGTGTGGCAACTTTTCACTAACTTTGCGGGCATGATACCGAAAATTATCCATCTCTGCTGGTTCAGTTCCGACCCTTATCCGGTCGAGATAAAGATTTGCCTCGATTCCTGGCGCCGGGTGCTACCTGACTATGAGATAAAGCTCTGGGACATGGCTGCCGCGCGTGCTATCGGAATTCCTTTCGTCAACGAGGCTCTCGACGAGCGCCGATGGGCTTTTGCCGGCGATGTTGTCCGCTTCTATGCCGTATGGAAATACGGGGGTGTCTATATGGACAGCGATATTTTTCTCTACCGCCGGTTCGATGAGTTCATGCCGGCGCCCGAAGAGGGTTTTGCCACGTTCCACGAGAAGATTTATCCCGAGCATGAGAATTTCGGACTTCAGGCCGCTTTCTTCATGGGGGAAAAGGGCAATGAGTTCTGCCGCGAGATGGTCGACTATTATTCTTCGCGTCATTATATAAAACCTGACGGAGCGCGCGACGACACAATCTCGCCTTTCACGATGCGCGCCATCGCCGACAGCCGCGGCTATCGCCCCGACGACACCGAGCAGCATCTCGAAGGGCTCGTCGTTTGGCCAACCCATTTCCTCGCGCCGCGCAAGCGATATAAGGTCGACAAGTATACTGTAGGGCAGCACCGGGTCTACGGCAGCTGGCGCCGGCGTAAGCTTGGCCGGCGTATTGAGATTAAGCTCAAACACTGGTTCACTACGGTGCGCTACGCCCTTATCGGACGATAGAGCTGAGGGCGCGCCTGAGCTGACTGCCTGCGGCGAGATCTTCAGCCACCGAAGCCACTGCGCGGCGCATCGCCTCGTATTCGGCATCGCTGACGGCATCGAGCCTTTTGCCGAGCCCTTCGAGGGTATCGACGGCGAATCCTATGCCGAGACGCGTCACTTCGGCGGCCATTGCCGAGCGGTTCCAGACAATCAGCGGGAGGCCGGCGCGCAGATAGAACGAGCATTTGTGAGGGGTGTTGACGCGCAGATATTCGCCCATGGGGCCGGTGCAGGCGTCGAGCTGTGCGCCGTCCCAGACGAGGCCGAAATCCCCACGGGCGTTTTCGATGAATTCGTCAGGCGCTACGTTGCCGCACACCGTGGCGCCTTCAGCCATTTCGGCCATCTCGGGAGGCAGATTGCCGTATAGGAAAAGATTTACGCCCGGTTCGCGCTGAAGTTTCTCGAGGAAACTGCTTTTGCGAAGATTCAGCGAGCCGGCGTAGGTGACGCTCCATGGCCGGTTGTGGGCGCGATAGCGCGGACGGGCATCGCCGAGGTAGTCGTGAAGTCCCATGGCCGTATGGCGAACTGTCAGGCCATGTCCGACGAGCCATTGTTCCATAGCTTCGTTTGCCGCGATGACGGCGTCGGCCGAGTTCAGGCGCCGAAGTTCGGTAGCCTCGGAAATCCGCTTCCGCCGCCATGCCCCGAGGTCGTGGATGAAAGCCACGGTGTCGGCGCCGCGCACCCGCGCTATGAAGCACATCAGTCGGAAATATTTCTTGACAGGATATTGAAGGACCACGCAGTCGTCCCGGCGCACGCGAAAGAAGTAGGCTCCGACCCCGGCGAGGTTGCGCAGAAACGCCCTGACTTTCGAACCGCCGTAACGACGCCCGAGTCCGAGATTCCGTGCGCCCATCGAAGCGAGAATATCCTCATAGTCGGTCTTGGCCTTCCGGCCGGCCGATTCCTTGGCTCCATAGCAACGCGACACATAGCAGAGACGTTTCATATTCCGATGCAAAAATAGCAAACGCGGGCCGTATGACAAAACTTCGTCCGTGAAAAATAAGAGAGCGCCCCGCTGTGGCGAAGCGCTCCCGATTATTATGAAAGGGTAGGATTACTGGCCGATGGCTTTTACCTCCCAGATGAGCGAGCCGACAGAAATCGGGCGGTACTCATATCCTTCGGGAAGGTTGCTGAGTTTCTTCTCTGTGTGGTTGTAGGCTTTGCCTGAGAAACGTCCTCCCTTGATGATGAAGTTGCCGTCGGGCATGTGGACGTCGTTGTCGCCGGCTACGAGGCAGCTTGTGCCTTCGGTGAGCACGCCGCCAGACCAGTTTTTAACGCCGATGAAGTCGCCGCCTTCGATAATGGCGAGGCCCTTGTCTGTGGCATAAACGGGATAGAACGCAACGTTTTCGCCATACTGCGGATGGGCTATGGTGCTGTAGACGCCGTTCTTGATGGTGACAACAGCGCCTTCGCCCTGAACGGTCACACCGCCCTGAATGCCGGTGACGGTGCAGCCCTCAAGAACTGCCTGACAACCGGTGGCAACGCTTACGGTGTAGGAGAACGAGCCCTCGCGGTTGTTCGAGTCGCTGGTTATATTGCAGTTCTTGGCGATGAGAGTGCCGCCGTTTGCGCCGATTGCGAAGTGGTGGGCGTTGATGGTGACATTCTCGAGATCGAGATTGCCGTTCTCTGAGAAAATGCACGAACCGCCGTTGTTCTGCTCGGTTTCAACCTCAAGATTGCGGACTACGAGAGTTGCACCGTCAAGGGCGTTGAGCGGACGGTTTCCGGTAGCGCCATCTACGCCGATCGAGGTGATTTTGCCGGGGCCTTCGACATAGACGGTCACACCTTCGCCGCGGGCAGAGAGCTGGGCACGCTCGGTGTTTACGGTACCTTCGATCTTGATTCGCTGCTCGTTGGCGAGGTCGATGGGGCCCTGACCGATGAGATTGATGCTGGCCTCGGCGGGCACGACAACGTTAGAGCCTTCTGAGATAGCGCTTACAAAGGCAGCGGGAGTGGCAACCGAGACATATTCCACGTCGTAGTCTTCTTTATAGAAGTCAGGTTCGATCTTGATCGTGTAGTCGACGGTCGAGGTCAGCAGAGCGCCGTAGATGTTGGTGCGGTAGTTGCGCTGAACGGGAACATTGCTGACGTCGACGGTGTTGATAAGCGAGCCGTTGTTGTCGTAGACCATGAGCGAGCAGTCGACGATTTCCTTCTCGGCCTGCTTGACATCTTCGGGCTGTTCGGCCAGAGGTGTCGAACCTGTGAGAACATAGTTCATCGACAGATAGGCGTAGGTTTTGGCGGGGTCGGAAGAACCTTCGGCCACTTTGCCGGGATAATCGTTGTTGTCGACGCGCGGAGCCTGGGCGAATGTCAGTTCTGAACCTTCCGAAGCCTTGCCGCTGAACAGGTTGAGCTTCGAATAGACGTTCGATACTTTCACAGCCGTCGAGCCGAGTTCGAGATTGGCAGCCTTGGCAGCCTCGATGTCGCTGGTGCAGAAGTTGAGCTGGGCGAACGGACGGCGGAGTGTCACGGTCTCGTTCATGGCGCCGGTCACGGTGATGGTGGTTTTCTCGAAGAAGGCGTCACGGTCGTTGTCGTTGCTCGTGATGCCGTCGTAGTTGATTGTCACTGACTTCTGTTCGGGATCGAAGGTATAGAACGTATTGTT
>DBGBEM010000075.1:0-4715 GCA_048477235.1 Muribaculaceae bacterium
GCTGCTGACCCATCACATTCTGACGGACGCCGGTGTCGATGCCGGACTGGCCGGAAACGTCGGCAAGTCGCTGGCTCTTCAGGTTGCCCGCGACCCTCATGCGGTCTATGTCATCGAGCTGTCGAGTTTCCAGCTCGACAATATGTATGACTTCAAGGCCGACATAGCGATACTTCTGAATATAACCCCTGACCATCTCGACCGCTACGACCACAAGATGGCCAACTATGTCGACGCCAAGTTCCGCATACTTCAGAACATGACAGCCGACGACGCTTTCATATACTGGCCCGACGATCCTGTCGTGGCTGAAAAGCTCGCGCGCACGCCGACCGATGCGCGCCGCTATCCTTTCGCCGACCACGCCGGCGACGGGCTCGCCGCCTTCGCCGACAACGGCTCGATAAGCATCACGACTCCCGCTACAAGTCTCACGATGCCCGTCGCAGAGCTGAGCCTGCGCGGTGTCCACAATCTCTACGACTCGCTTGCCGCCGCCACGGCCGCCTGCCTCATGGGGGTAGAGGCCGGTGAGGTGCGCCGTGCCCTCGGCAACTTCAGGAGCGTCGAACACCGCCTCGAACCGGCCGGCGATGTCGAGGGCGTCCATTATATCAACGACTCGAAGGCGACCAACGTCAACTCGACATGGTATGCTCTGGGCAGTATGCCCGAAGGACGCCACACCATTCTGATTCTCGGGGGAACCGACAAGGGCAACGACTATTCCGAGATTCTGCCGCTGGTGCGCGACAAAGTCAAGGCCATTGTGGCCATGGGGGTCGACAACGCCAAGATCGTCGACTTTTTCTCGGGCGAAGTCGACCACCTCAGCGACACCGGCAGCCTCGACGAGGCTCTGTCGGAATGCCGCCGTCTGGCCCGTCCGGGCGATACCGTCCTGCTGTCGCCCTGCTGCGCCAGCTTCGACCTGTTTAAGAACTACGAACAGCGCGGCGAGCTTTTCAAGGCTGCCGTAGCCAAGATGAAATAATCCTTTAAACTCTTCTTCTCTCCCTGAAAATGGCTGAAATCAACGAATCACCGACCCTCGACCCGCGCCTGCTCAATGACCCCGGCATGGCTCCCGTCAATATTCCCGTGGAGCGCACACTGCCGGCTCCGTTAGGTCGCCCCGACACGTATATCTGGGCTATCTATGTCTTTCTCTGCATTATCTCTGTCATCGAGCTCTACAGCGCCTCGTCGCGCGAGGTTTCGGCGCGTTCGTCGTTCGGCGTGCTCGCTCCGGTGGTGTTCCATTGTGTGCGCCTCGGCCTCGGACTGGCTATAATCCTCTATTTCCAGAGCCGTCACTACCGCACAATCAAGACATTCACCTGGTTTTTCGTGGCGATGAGCGTTGTCATGATGGTCTATGTCATGTTGTTCGGCGAGGTCGTCAACGGCGCGCGCCGTTCGCTCCAGCTTCCGGGCATAGCCATTCAGCCGGCCGAGTTTATCAAGCTCTCGGCTGTTCTGGTGGTGTCGATGATTCTGGCACGCTCCCAGATGAAGAAGGGGGGCGTTTCCGACAAGGGTATGTGGTGGTCGGCCGGTGCCATACTTTTCTTCAGCGCGCTCATCGTGAAGCAGGGACTGACAAACACGCTGCTTCTGATGATCGTTTCGCTCTCGATGATGATCATCGGCGGTGTCAGGCTCAAGAAACTCGCTATGGTTCTCGGAATCTACGCTCTCTGCGGCGGACTTTTCGGGCTTTATCTCGCTTTCGGCCCCCACGAGACCAAAACGGAGACTGTTGTCGAGGTCAATGTCGACGACGCCGGCAGGATAACCCCCTACGAGCATCAGGTGCCCGTCGTCGACGAAGACAACCGTCTGTCGACATGGATAGCCCGTCTGGAGCGGTTCTTCACGGGCGACTCGATTCCTAAATACAAGCAGCCCATCACGGCCGAGAACCGTCAGGAGATGTATGCCCTGATAGCCCAGTCCCACAGCCATGGCGTGGGAGTCTTTCCCGGCAACTCGCGCGAGACGTCGCGTCTTCCGCTGGCTTTCAGCGACTTCATATTCTCGATTATCGTTGAGGATGCGGGGCTTTTTGGCGCTATCTTCGTCATATTCCTCTACTTCTGTCTGTTGGGCAGGGCGAGCGGTATAGCGTCGCGCTGCGCCCGCGCCTATCCGGCTCTGCTGGTTATAGGCATGGCGCTTATGATAGTCGTGCAGGCGATTGTCCACATGTGTATCAATGTCGGCATAATGCCCGTATCGGGCCAGCCTCTGCCGCTTATATCCAAGGGCGGAACGTCGATTCTGACAACGTCGATAGCGCTCGGCATAATGCTCAGCGTCAGCCGCTATGCTGCCGGCAGCCGCCATAAACGGCAGGAAATCAAACAGGAGCTCGATGCCCTTCCCGAAGAGCTTCGCGCCCAAAACCCAACTCAGCTATGAGCAAGAAACGAATACTGATAAGCGGCGGAGGCACGGGAGGACATATCTTCCCGGCCGTTGCCATCGCCAATGCCGCCCGACGCCGCTGGCCCGACGCCGAAATCCTCTTTGTCGGCGCCCTGGGGCGTATGGAGATGGAGCGTGTGCCTCAGGCAGGCTACGAAATCGTTGGTCTTCCCGTGGCCGGTTTCGACCGCAAGCGGCTGTGGCGCAACTTCGGCGTTCTTCTGAAGCTGCGCAAGAGCATGGCGCTGGCGCGGCGTGTCATCCGCGACTTCCGGCCCGACATCGCTGTCGGAGTCGGCGGCTATGCCAGTGGAGCGGCCCTGAAAGAAGCCCAGCGCCTGGGCGTTCCGACGCTTATCCAGGAACAGAATTCATTTGCCGGCGTGACGAATAAGCTGCTGGCGAAGAAAACTCTCGCCATCTGCACCGCCTACGAGGGGATGGAGCGTTTCTTCCCCGCCGACAAGATAATACTGACGGGCAATCCCGTCAGGTCGAACATAACCGACACCGACGTCAGCATTGCCGACGCCCGGCGCGAACTCGGCTTCGAGCCGGATAGAGAGCTTATTCTCGTTGTCGGCGGAAGCCTCGGCGCCCGCACAATCAACGAGAGCGTAGCGACGGCCCTGAAACAGTGGACCGACGCCGGAGCGCGCGTGCTCTGGCAGACCGGCAAATATTATGCCGACGAATGCCGGGCCATGGCCGAGCCGTTCGGCGACGCCGTGAAAGCCACTCCTTTTATCTCGCGCATGGATCTGGCGTACCGCGCCGCAACTCTGGTCGTTTCGCGCGCCGGAGCAGGCACCATCTCCGAACTGCAACTTCTGGGCAAGTGCGCGGTGCTCGTGCCGTCGCCCAACGTTGCCGAAGACCATCAGCGTCATAACGCCGAGGCCCTTTCGACGCGCGGCGCCGCAGTGATGGTGCTCGACGCCGACGCCCGCGCTCAGCTCGGCCCGACGGTTACGGAACTTCTGGCCGACCGCGGCCGGCGCGAGAGTATCTCGAAGCATTGCGGCGAAATGGCACTTCGCGGCGCCGACGAGAAAATTATCGACAAAATCAGTGAAATAATCGGAAAATGAGCATCAGCCACGAAGATATAAAGAACGTATATTTCGTCGGAGCCGGCGGCATAGGAATGTCGGCTCTCGAACGCTATTTCAATAGCCGCGGCATCGGTGTGGCCGGATATGACCGCACTCCGACGCGCCTGACCGAAACCCTTCAGGCCGAAGGAATCGACATTGTCTTCGACGACGATGACGCGCTTATTCCGGAACGGTTCCGCAATCCGGCCGACACTCTCGTTGTCTTCACCCCCGCCGTGCCCGAGAGCCACCGCGGGCTGGGCTGGTTCCGCCGCAACGGCTTCACCGTAATGAAGCGTTCTGAAGTGCTCGGACTCATAACGGCCCCCACGAAATCGATCTGCTTCTCGGGAACTCATGGAAAAACGACCACGTCGTCGATGGCGGCCCATGCCCTCGCCGTTGAGGGAACAGGCTCGAACGCCTTCCTCGGCGGAGTGTTGCGCAACTACGGGTCGAACCTGCTTCTGAGCGCCGACTCCCCATTCAGTGTTGTCGAGGCCGACGAGTTCGACCGCTCGTTCCATCGCCTGCGCCCGTATATCGCCGTAGTCACCGCTACCGATCCCGACCATCTCGACATCTACGGCACCCCCGAGGCCTACCGCGAGAGCTTCGCCCGTTTCACCGAGCTGATAAAGCCCGGAGGCAAGCTGCTCGTCAATCTCGGCGCCACGTTCACGCCGCGTCCTCCCGAAGGGGTTGACGTGTTCACCTATTCGCGCGATGCCGGCGACTATCATGCCGCCAACATACGCCGCAGCGAGGGACACATCGCCTTCGACCTTATAGGGCCGGGCGAAAAGTTGCTCGTGGCCGACATAGAGCCGGGAGTGCCTGTCGAAGTCAACATCGAGAACACCGTAGCCGCACTGGCGGCTCTCGACCTTGCCGGACATCTCGACCCCGATGCCGCCCGCCGCGCCATGGCGAGCTATCAGGGTGCCGAGCGCAGGTTCGAATACCGCCTGCGCCGTCCCGACCATATCATAATCGACGACTATGCCCACCATCCGCGCGAAATCGAGGCCTCGATAGCGTCGGTCAAGGCTCTCTATCCGTCGAAGAAGCTGACCGTGGTGTTCCAGCCTCATCTCTACAGCCGCACCCGCGATTTTGCCGCCGACTTCTCGCGCGCGCTGAGCGGGGCCGACGAGGTTATCCTCGTGCCGCTCTATCCGGCGCGCG
>DBGBEM010000076.1:0-3078 GCA_048477235.1 Muribaculaceae bacterium
CTTTACAGCAGGGACACGCCCCCTGAGGCGAATTGAACGAAAAATTATGCGGCGCAGGCTCGCGGTAAGAGATTCCGCTGACAGGATCCATCAGCTGCTGGCTGTAATGGGCCACGCTGTCGCTGTCGACATCGACAACCATAAGCGTCTTGTCGCCCTGACGCAGGGCGTTGTCGACGGTGTCAGTGAGCCGCTCGCGGTCTTTCGACGAAACCTTGAGGCGGTCGACAACGAGTTCTATCGAATGGTTGCGGTAGCGGTCGAGCTTCATTCCGAGCGTTATCTCGCGCAGTTCACCGTCGACCCTCACGCGCAGATAGCCTTTCTTACGCAGATTCTCGAACAACTCCTTATAATGACCCTTTCGGTTCACCACGAGAGGCGCAAGCACGTAGATAGGCCGGCCGTCGTATTTGTCGAGAATAAGATCGACAATCTTGTCGCGCGTATATTTCACCATAGGCTCGCCCGACAGATAGCTCACGGCCGTGGCAGTGCGCGCATAGAGCAGACGCAGAAAGTCGTAGATCTCGGTTGTTGTGCCAATCGTGCTCCGGGGATTGCGGTTTATCGTTTTCTGCTCGATGGCGATAACCGGGCTTAGTCCCGTGATCGAATCGACATCCGGACGCTCGAGATTGCCGAGCATATTCCGCGCGTATGAAGCAAAAGTCTCGATATAGCGACGCTGTCCTTCGGCGAAGATTGTGTCGAAGGCGAGCGACGATTTGCCGCTGCCGCTGAGGCCGGTGATAACAACAAGACGGTTATGGGGGATGGTGACGTCGATGTTGCGCAGGTTATGGACACGCGCTCCTTCGACCACGAGTTGAGGCTCGCTCACTTTTTGATCCATCGGTGGTTATAGACGTGTTTATGCTGATGCGAACGGCTCATCGAGTCGTCGGTGGGAATCTTGACGATATATGTCTTGCCGTCGGGGTTGGGAAGTTTGTCGGAGCGTATCCAGGGATTATACTCGCGAAGAATCATGTAGTTGATTTTTCTCGCTTTGGCCCACTCTGCCCAGCTGTCGACAGCTGTCGACACTTCGATATTGCGGAACTCCAGAGGCTGATAGAGCTGGTCGGCCGTCAGCGAGAAACCGTAGTGGGCCGGATTCTCCATAATGACCTTGGCAGCCAGAAGGCGGTAGATGTAGCGCATTGTCTCATTGGGAAGCCAGAGGTCATAGGCCGACGACGCGCCCTGGCCCGTCTGCTCGCGCGAGATGCGGCCCATGCCGGCATTGTAGCTGGCCGCCACACTTTCCCACGACCCGTATTTGTCGAAAGCTTTTTTCAGATACTTGCAGGCAGCCTCGGTCGACTTTTCCGGGTCGAAACGCTCGTCGACATCTGCCGTCACTTCAAGACCGAAATCGCGGCCTGTCGACGGCATGAACTGCCATAGTCCGGCAGCCTTTGCCGGCGAAACGGCTCTCGGATCGAGCGTGCTCTCGATGCAGGCAAGATAAAGCAGATCTTCGGGCACTCCGTTCTTCTTCAGAATCGGCGCCATTACCGGGAAATAGCGGTTGGCACGCTTGATCTGAAGCAGTGTGTTGCCGTGGGTATAGGCCATCGAGGTCAGCTCGCGGTCGAGCCGCTCGAAACGGTCGGTCCGGTCAAGGTCGACACTCTGTCCGGCGAAGGTCATCTTCGACGGAATCTCTGGGTTGTTTACAACGCTGAAATGCGGGTTCTCGGCGCTCAATGTCAGCGCTGATGCGAGTATGGCAAGACAAATAAATCTGTTCATATACATAATATCATTAAACGGCGCGGTGCGCCGTCCGGTTCGGGAACTACTTGTAGTCGACAATGTTTATGTCGCCGCTGAGATCATATTTTTTGCCGTCGGCGCCTGTGGCTTTGATGACATAGTAATAGACACCGGCCGGAACGGGCTTACCCCCCATCTTTCCGTCCCATCCCTGCGACGGATCGGTAAGGGTGATGATTTTTTTGCCCCAGCGGTTGAAGATCGTGCATGTGAATGACGTTATCGAGCGATATGCCACCTTCCATTCGTCGTTGACCCCTTCGCTGGCTCCGGGAGAGAAAGCGTTGGGACACAGCAGTTGCGACTCGCCGATGCTGACCTCGAAAGTCTGGCTCGTGAATTCGCATGATCCGGCCGCATTGGCGCATACGAAGCGAACGTATGTCGTACCGAGCTCGTCGAACGTAAACGTGAAGTCGGTCGAAGCCTCGCGATAGGTGATGTCGGCGAAATCTTCGGTTGTCGACATCTGCCATTCGGTGAAAATCGCCGCGTCGGTCACTGCCGCCTTGAACTCCACAACTGCCGGCGCCGAACCTCCCAGAGCTTCGGGATCGTCGCCGTTGTTGATCTTGTTGTCCGATTCGTCGGGATCGGTACGCCGGGCCGTCGCCACGGCGTCGACAGCCGTAGGCTCGACTGTCGGCGAAGTAACCGAGACCGGAGCGCCCCACTGCTTCAGAAACCGATCGCCTTCGAGAGTGAATTCCGTAGCGCAATACGACGCCGCAACATGGATTGTCCCCTCGGCATCGGCAAGCGTCACGGACGCAGCCTGCGGATTGTAGACTCCCGACTCTTCATCGTAGGCCAGCGTGTTATAAGTCATTGTCAGCTCGCGCGACAGTTCGAGACGGCGCCCGTTGATGTCGTAATAAGGGATAATGCCGGCCGAGCCGTCGACAATCAGCGACGCTGTGCCGCAGTCCTGTTCGTCGGCCGCACGGAGTCCGTTAAGGGTCAGAACATAGCGCGAATAGTCGACGAGCCAGAAATATGTCCGGCGACTACCTTCCTCTATGATATAGCCCATATCTCCCTCGACGTTCGAAAGCGTCCAGTCGGAGCCGTCGTGAGCCAGCGAAGCGGCTGCAACCGGCTCGGCGTAGCCGCCGCCGAGTGTGCTGAAACGCTGCCATGAGACCTGAGCCCCCGGCGAGTCGGCATGATAAACAATCTGAAGCCCGGCGACACCGTCAGCCACATAGACAGCATTAAGCCCCGACGAGGCGGGCGCGTCTGCCTCAAGAACCGGCCGCGCGGCCGACACGAAAGATATAGAACCGCCGCGGG
>DBGBEM010000077.1:0-1981 GCA_048477235.1 Muribaculaceae bacterium
ACGTTTGGACTATCGTTGGGAACGGTTTCGGGTACACTTTCATCGGCATTATCGGCTGTTTCGACCGCATCGGGAACGGTTTCGGCGATTTTGGGAACGTCGATACCGAACTGAGCAAGTCGTTCCGCAAGGACTTCGGGAACGGTTATCCCTTTCTCGGCAATGATTGCGATAACATCTCGCGTAACAGCTGCAAGTTCTACATGGCCCTCGGCCATTTCTTGGCAGGACTTTTCACTTGCTTCTAATGCCTCGCGGAGCGTGGCGATGCTGTCGGCATCAAGAGCCGAGTCCGGCTGACAGGGCGTGAACTCAATCACGCCTCTGTCAACACGGATACGGTTTTCCTGAAGGACTTTCGCCACTTCTTTGGGGTCGCCTTTCAGAATGTAGTTCATGACTTACGATTTCTTGATGGCGGTTTTGAGAGCGCTGATGCTGCCGTAGGAGAAAGCCCACGGGCAGAACACCGGGACAATCTCTTCGGCCTGGGCGAGCAGGACTACCTGGTTCTTGAGCTTGGTGTTCACGTCGTCGGCCCACTCGGCGGTCAGCGGAGTGTAGTCGATGATCTGAGCGCCGCGCTGCATATCGCCGAGGAAGTATTTGCCTACCGGCATACCGCTGTAAGGAACGACGCGGAGGCCGCCGATGACGGGATTGCCGTTGATGTCCTTGACTACTTCGAGGCGGTTGCCGTCGGTGGCCTTTTCGCAACGGATGGCGTTGATGGTAATCGGGTTCAGCACGAGGACGGTGGGAACGAACTGGGCGTAGGTCATAACCGAGATGGCGGTTTCGAGGGCGTCGATGCTGTTGGGTGACTCGATGCTCTGATATGCGCCGTTCTTGAATGTGAGCTTCAGGGCGGCGACATCGGCGGCCAGCAGTGCGTCGGTGTTGGTGGCTGCGAGGGTGGCCCCTTCGAGGAAGATGCGGCGGTCGTTGACCTTGATAACATCATAGGTCTTGTTGAGGTCGGTGTTGGTGACGGCGGCAGAGCCGGTCACTTTCAAGCCCTCGATGAGCAGGTCGTTGGGCTCCTTCAGCTCTACGATAAGGCCATTCTCGACCTTTTCGATAGACAGGACGCCGCCGGCGGCAACTGTAAAGATTGCGTCGGAGATGATCTTCTCGATAGCGATGACACCATCGTACTTGGTGATACCTTTGAGGTTGTCGCCGGAGCCGTCGCCGAAGAGAATCTGGAAGTCCTCGGCATCGCGGACGCCGGAGAGCAGACAGTTCATGACGTAGCCACGGAGATAGGTCTTGCACTTGAGCGCACGCTTCGACAGCTTGAAGTGGTGACCGACACGGGAAACCTGAGCGGTGGCCTCCTTTACTTTCAGGCTGGATTCCGGGAGCATACCGTTCTCAGAAACGTAGCGGGCGTTGCGGTCTACATGGTGAATCTGCTGGAACGCGAAGATGGGGAACTCAGGATCGCCGGGAAGAACGGTGGCGAAGTCGCGGACGTGGAGCTTCTTGTCGGTGGCCTGGGTTACGATGCGGTCGCTCTGCTGTGTCATGGTGAGCGTGCCGCCGGGAACTACATTGCCGGTAAGAGAGATGTCCTTGAACGCGAAAGAGCCGGACGACTTCTCACGGTCGTTGATGAAGTCCTGCATCTTCGGGGAGTTATACATCTCCTCGAAAGCCTCGTTGAACTTGTTGACGAAATCGAGGCCGATGCCACGTTTCTTCATCTTTTCGAGGGCTTCGGACAGGCTCTTGACCTGGTCGATGAGGTCCTTATTCTCTTTGACAAGAGATGTGAGGGTTACGCCGTCCTCAGCCGTGAAAGGTTTGAGAGCCTCTTTGAGGGCGGTTGTGTCGACAATATCGTCAACGCTCTTGTTGATTGCTTCGGTGAATGCACTGAGTAGGGTGGTGACGAACTGCTTCTGCTCGTCGGGGAGACCGGCGGTCTTAACGCCTACGATCTCCTGAACTTCTTTGATTGTTAATTTTGCCATAA
>DBGBEM010000078.1:0-11643 GCA_048477235.1 Muribaculaceae bacterium
ATCTGTTCGGCATTCGTCTCGATTTTTGTCTTCAGAGCGCCCTTGAGCTTGTCGGCGTTTGCTATGAGATTCTCGACAGTGCCCCAGTCCTCGATAAGGCGCCGGGCTGTCTTCTCTCCGACGCCGGGGCATCCGGGAACATTGTCGGAGGTGTCCCCCTCAAGAGCCAGAAGGTCAATGACACGCTCGGGTTCGGGAACCCCGAACCGCTCTCTGACAAGCTCGGGCCCGCGCACTTCGAAGCCTTCGCCGCGGAGTGCCGGCCGATACATGAACACGTGGTCGGTCACGAGCTGGGCATAATCTTTGTCGGGGGTCATCATATACGTGTCGAATCCGGCTGCTTCTGCCCGGCGCGAAAGTGTGCCGATCACGTCGTCGGCCTCATATCCTGCAACCTCGACAACGGGAATTTTCATTGCGCTCAGAATGCGTTTGATCCATGGTATCGAAGCCGTGATGTCTTCGGGCTGTTTCTGGCGCTGGGCCTTGTATTCGGGATAGGCTTCGTGGCGGAACGTAGGGCCCGACGGGTCGAAACAAACAGCCAGATGGGTCGGGTTCTCTTTGCGAAGAAGGTCGTCGAGGGTGTTGCAGAAGCCGAATATCGCTGATGTGTTAAGCCCGTTCGACGTTATTCTGGGCGAGCGTATGAGCGCATAATATGCGCGGTAGATCAACGCGTAGGCGTCGAGCAGAAAAAGTCGTTTCATTCTCAGTGTCGAAGTTTATTATGCAAATCTACAACAAATTTTCGGGCCATGCAAGCTGCGGCGGAGGGCGGGGCGCCGCTGGAAGCGATCGGCTGCGGACTATGGTAAGTAGCTTTCATTCCTATCTTCACGAATTTTGCGAAACTTAACGGAACCGACGTTGGAATTTTATAAATTTCGAATTAACTTTGCAGCCGAAATAAACAGATACCGTCATTTTTTTAAGATTTTCCCCGATGAAACAACCTGCAAATCTTTTGGCAGAAAAGCTGTTGAGCATAAGTGCAATCAAGTTGCAGCCCGAGCTGCCCTTCACCTGGGCCAGCGGCTGGAATTCCCCGATCTATACCGACAACCGCAAGACTCTGTCTTATCCTGAAATACGCAACTTCATTAAGGTCGAACTCTGTCGCGTAATCCTCGAGAATTTTGAACGCGCTGATGTTATAGCCGGCGTTGCTACGGGAGCTATCGCCCAGGGCGCTCTTGTGGCCGACACACTCGGACTTCCCTACGTCTATGTGCGCTCGACTCCGAAAGACCATGGCCTTGAAAACCTTATCGAAGGCAATCTCAAGCCGGGCCAGAAGGTTGTTGTCATCGAAGATCTGATTTCGACAGGCGGCAGTTCGCTGAAAGCTGTTCAGGCTATCCGCAATGCCGGATGCGAGGTTGTCGGCATGGCCGCTATCTTCACCTACGGTTTCCCTGTTGCCGAAGAGGCTTTCGACAAGGCCGGCGTCAAACTCGTGACTCTCTCGAACTACAACGCAATGCTCGAGACCGCTCTCGCCGGAAATTATATCAACGAGGCTTCTCTCGAAACACTCCGCCAGTGGCGCAAAGATCCCGCCAACTGGGTTGCCCCTAACGCTAAAAATCTCTGAACCATGGCTCGCTATAAAGGTAACACTGTCGCTATCGCCCGTCCGGTCGAGACTGTCTACGATCGTGTCTCGGATCTTTCAGGGTATCAGCAGTATGTCGACCGTCTGCCCGACGACATCAAAGCCAAAATCGGCGATGTCGTATTCGAGCCCGACGCAATATATATCGGAACGCCGATGGGTAAAGTTGCCCTGAAGATGACCGAGAAGAATCGGCCTGCCGACGTCAAGTTCGAGGCTCAGGGTTCGCCCGTGCCTCTGTCGGTGAAGCTTCAGCTCGAGGCGCCGGAGGCTGAGAAGACACTTCTCACACCTGTCGTCGAGGTTGAGGTTCCGGGCATGATGCTGCCCTTTGTCGGCCCAAAGATGCAGTCGGCTGCCGATCAGCTGTCGACACTTATCGGCAATCTTTTTGGCGGAGCACTGAGTTGAAACGATTAACAGCATTTGTGGCCGCGGCGCTGACAGTCGCGGCCACGCTTTTTTCCGGCTGTCATTCGGTCGACGACGACCGAATCCCGCCTCTGCCGGTTTATCTGGCGTTCACTACGGTCGGAATGTGGGACACCTACGGCGTGGCCGGAGCGACCTCCCACCGCCGGTTTATTCTTACCGACAGGCTTCGTGTGCCAGAGAATTTCCCGTTTACGGCTCTCAGCCAGACGGGATATGGCGGCATACTTCTTGTCAGCGATATTCTCGGCGATCCTCAGGCCTACGATCTCGCTTGTCCTGTCGAGGTACGTCAGGATGTGAGAATCAGGGTCGATTCCGAAAAAAATGTCGCCGAGTGTCCTGAGTGTGGCTCGACATACGACATATTCTCAAACTACGGCACGCCGTTGAGCGGGCCGGCCGCAGAAAAGGGTTACGGGCTTAAGCGTTATCACGTCGGCCGCGGGTCGGGAACCGATTATATGGTTGTCACCTACTGAAAAATCAGACAAGTCAGACCGTTTTGATCAGTCTGACTTGTCTGATAATTCTGATTAGCTCGATTCAGATCAGTCGAAGATATGGCGGAGCTTGCTGAAGATGCGGTTTTTCGATGCGGAATCGGCTGTCATGTCGGGCTGTCCCTGAAGTGATTCGATAGCTTTGCGCTCTGTGTCGTTGAGCTTTTCGGGAATATAGACCATGACGTTGACCAGCTCGTCGCCCGTGCCGTAGCCGTCGGTCGACGGAAGTCCCTTGCCGCGCAGGCGAAGCACCTTTCCGGGCTGTGTGCCTGCCGGAATCTTCAGACGCGCGCGCCCTGTCAGTGTGGGAACTTCTACCGATCCGCCGAGAGTTGCGGTCGGAATGTCGAGCATGAGGTTGTAGATGATGTCGTTTCCGTCGCGGATAAGGTCGGGGTGTTTTACCTCTTCGATAACGACAAGGAGGTCGCCGTTGACGCCGCCGTGGCGTGCGGCATTGCCTTTCCCTTTGAGGGTCAGCACCATGCCGTCGGCTACGCCTGCGGGAATGTTGAACGAAACGGTTTCCTCGCTGCGTTTAACGCCTTCGCCCTGACAGTTGGGGCATTTTTCGGTTATGATTTTTCCTTCGCCGCCACATTGGGGACATGCGGCTGCTGTCTGCATGACACCTAACGGGGTCTGCTGCTGGTGGATGACCTGACCTGTGCCGTGACAGGTGGGGCAGGTGGCAAAGGCGTTTCCGTCTTTGGCGCCGGTGCCATGACAAACGGGGTCGGGCTGCAGTACGGGAATTTTAAGTGTCTTGCTGACCCCCTTGGCGATGTCTTCGAGGGTAAGTTTCACCTTGATTCTTACGTCGGTGCCGCGGCGCTGACGGCGCTGGCGTCCGCCGGCGCTCTCGAATCCGCCCATACCGCCGAATCCGCCGCCGAAAATGTTGCCGAATTGTGCGAAGATGTCTTCCATCGACATTCCGCCGCCGAAGCCGCCGAAGCCACCGAATCCGCCGTCGCCTCCGAAGCCGCCCTGCCCCATGGAGTGGCCGAACTGGTCATATTTGGCGCGTTTGTCGGGGTCGCTGAGCACGCTATATGCCTCAGCTGCCTCCTTGAATTTTTCTTCGGCAGTCTTGTCGCCCGGATTTTTGTCGGGGTGGTATTTGATAGCGAGTTTTCGGTAGGCTTTCTTGATTTCGTCGGCAGTGGCTTTCTTGTCGACGCCAAGAACCTCGTAATAATCTCTTTTGTCCATCTTTTAGGTTGGGGGTGTGGGTTGGATTGTATATTGAGCTACAACAACTTTGGCGTGGCGAAGCACTTTGTCGTTGATGGTGTAGCCGCGGGTAGGAGTGTCGATTACCTTGCCCTTCTGGGCTTCGTCGGGCGCGGGAACCATGGCGATGGCCTCGTGGAGTTCGGGATCGAAATCTTTTCCCGTGCTCTCGATAGGTTTGACGCCGTTGGTTTCGAGGAATTTGACGAGCTTGTTGTAGATCAGCTCCATTCCTTTCTTGACCGATTCAGCGTCGTCGGCGTTCTTGTTAGCCTCTATGCCGCGCTCGAAGTCGTCGACGATAGGAAGCAGGCCGCCAAGAACTTTTTCGGCGGCATTCTTGATTATGTCGCCCTTTTCCTTGACTGTGCGTTTGCGGAAGTTGTCGAACTCGGCAAGAAGAAACAGATATTCTTTCTTCTCTTTCTCGAGGGCGGCATTGGCTTCGTCGAGTTTCTTGTTGAGCTCGTCTATTTCATTGGCTTCGGCCTCGATTTCCTGTTCCTGTTCTGCGGCTACAGTTTCGTCGGCCATTTCGATGACGTTGTCTTCGATGCCTACGCCTTCGCCGGCGTTTTCAGGCTCGGAGATGTTGGAATGTTTTTTATTGTTCTTGCTCATAGCTTGTTGTCTGTTGTTGAGATGTTGCGATTATCGGTTACAGCAAAAACCGTGCCTAAACGGGCGTCGGTCTGTTCCGCTATGATAAGGTAACAAATATGGCCGCGTTATCGTTCATTACTGCCAAAATGGCAAACAGAAGCGCGGAGGGGCAGGGCTGAATGCCTCCCTCCGCGCTGAGGTTTCAATTTTATGGTCAGGCTTTGACGCGGCCTACGTAGCTGCCGTCGCGGGTGTCGACCTCGATGAGCTCGCCTTCGTTGATGAAGAGGGGCACGCGAACTTCGGCGCCGGTCTCGACGGTGGCGGGTTTGAGGGTGTTGGTGGCGGTGTCGCCTTTCACGCCCGGCTCGGTGTAGGTGATTTTCAGGACGGTCTTGATGGGCATCTCGGCGTAGAGGACGGTGTCGGTCGATGCGTCGCTGACAACTTCAACGGTGTCGCCTTCTTTCATGAAAGCGGCGCCGGTTACGAGCTCTTTGTTGATGGGAATCTGGTCGAATGTCTCGTTGTTCATGAAGATGTCGTCGCCCCCCTCGGCATAGAGATACTGGTAGGGACGGCGCTCTACGCGAACGTCTTCGAGTTTCTCGCCGATGTTGAAACGACGCTCGAGAACGCGGCCGTCGACAACGTCTTTGAGCTTTGTGCGCATGAATGTGTTGCCCTTGCCAGGTTTTACATGGAGGAATTCAACACAGAAATAGAGGCGGCCGTCCATGCGTATGCAGGTGCCGTTCTTGATGTCTTGAGCGTTAATCATTTTCGATGGTGGAAATGGTTGATTGGAAAAATTTTGCGTGCAAAATTACAAATTGTTCCCGAAAATCCCAAAAAAATGCGCTACCTTTGCGCTTTCGTTTTGTGAGCCCTCAGTGGCTATCGATATTCAGATGGAACAGCTCAAACATGAATGCGGGGTTGCGATGATACGTCTGCGCAAGCCTCTCGAATTTTACAAGGAAAAGTACGGTACGTATGCCTATGCTCTCAACAAGCTTTATCTGCTTATGGAGAAGCAGCATAACCGCGGTCAGGAAGGCGCCGGGGTCGGAGTCCTTAAGATTAACGCGGCGGCGGGATCGGAATATGTGTTTCGCGAAAGAGCTATGGGCTCGGGCGCCATTCAGGAGATTTTCGACAATATCCGCCCGCAGGTCGACAAGGCTCTCCTTGCCGATCCGTCTCCTTCCGAGGTCGGGCGCGATATTCCTTTCATAGGCGAGATTTACATGGGCCATCTGCGCTATTCGACGACCGGAAAGTCGGGGATGAATTATGTCCATCCGTTCCTTCGCCGCAATAACTGGCGGTCTCGGAATCTGCTGATGTGCGGTAATTTCAATATGACTAATGTCGACGAGATTTTCGAGACTGTCGTCAGCCGCGGTCAGCATCCGCGCCTGTATAGCGACGGAATCGTGTTGCTCGAACAGCTCGGATGGGCTCTCGACCGCGAGAACCACCGCTTATACCGCGAATATCGCGACTCGCTCAGGGAGCCTGAGCTGTCCCATGCCATCGAGCAGCGCCTCGATCTGACCAATGTGTTGAGCCAGGCCCGTATGTGGGACGGCGGTTTCTGTATCTGCGCCGTTACCGGCTCGGGAGATATGGCGGCGCTGCGCGATTCCCACGGCATTCGCCCCGCGTTCTATTATGTCGACGACGAGGTTGTCGTCGTTGCCAGCGAACGCCCGGTGATTCAGACTACCTTCAATGTCCGTCTCGCCGACGTCCGCGAGCTCACGCCCGGTTCGGCGATAATTGTCAGCCGCTCGGGCGACGTGAAGATTGTCGATGTTCTCGGCGAACGGAAGAACGAGCGCTGCTCGTTTGAAAGGATATATTTCTCGCGCGGCAGCGATGCCGATATATATCGCGAGAGAAAGGCGCTCGGAGCCAATCTTGTGCCCCAGGTGCTCGATGCGCTCGGCCATAATGTCGACGATGCCGTGTTCTCATTTATTCCCAACACGGCCGAAGTGGCGTTCATCGGGCTTGTCGAAGGCCTCGGAGAGACTCTCGAACGCGAGAAAACCGAGCGTATCATGGATGCCGCCAGGTCGGGCGAATTGTCGCGCGAGGTTCTCGAGAATATCATGCGTCAGAAACTGCGCGTCGAAAAAGTAGCGCTGAAAGATATAAAACTGCGTACGTTCATTGCCGAAGGGGAGAGTCGCAATGATCTTGCCGCCCATGTCTACGATGTGACTTACGGTATAGTCAATAACGACCGCGATACTCTCGTTGTCATCGACGACAGCATTGTGCGCGGAACGACGCTGCGTCAGTCTATCATTTCCATGCTCGACAGGCTCCATCCGCGGCGCATTCTCGTCTTGTCGTCGTCGCCTCAGGTCAGATACCCCGACTGCTACGGAATCGATATGTCGCGCATGGGAGAGTTCATAGCTTTCAAGGCTGCTGTGGAACTGACTGTGGAACGGGGAGAGCAGCAGCGGCTCCACGATGTTTATCTCCGTTGTCTCGAACAGGAGCGGCTTCCGCGCTCATCCGAGCCCGTAAACTGTGTGAAAGCCATTTATGAGCCGTTCACCGATGAGGAAATCTCGGCCAAAATCGCCGGGATGCTGACTCCGTCGACCATTAACGCCGAAGTGAAGATAATATATCAGAGTCTCGAAGGTCTTCATAGGGCGGTTCCGAATCATCCGGGCGACTGGTATTTTTCCGGAAACTATCCCACTCCCGGGGGAACACGGCTCGTCAACCGCGCATATATCAATTATTATGAGGGGAATGTCGACAAACGCTGATTGTCGGCGGCTCATGCTTTGAGGCGATAATACGGCTAAGATTGCCATCGGTCGGCATTTTTTCACTATCTTTGCTGAACAATGGACTTGAAATCTTGCAGAATATCAAGAAAACTCATTATCGCGATCGCTTCCGTCGGGCTGATTGCGGTGCTCTCATGGGGCTATGCGAGAGCTAACTCCCAGCACGCGTATCTCGAGGTCGGCAATCTTGATTCGCCTGTTGCATTATATCCTTTCCATCAGAGTATTATCGACTTTGGCGGCGGTGTAGATTTCTGCTATAACACAGGCTCGTTCATATCGACAATTTTATCTGCCGATCTCGAGCGGCTGAAAAAAATGGGAATGGATATTGATTCGGTCAGCTTCCCGTCGTTCGGAATCGACCATCTGAACAAGGCATTCTTCTGCTCGAAGATGTATACTGTCGACCTTCCCGTTTATGATAACCGGCCCGGTGTGAGGCCTGAGAACAAGCGCGTTGTGGGCCGCATGAAGGATGTGCTTTTCCTTCCGGCTCCGTCCTCCGACACTCTTTCGACACTGGGCATTGATGTTATCGAGCGTTTCGTGTGTCTTTTTTCACCTTCGACAAAGACAATCGGATTCTCAACCGAAGTCCCCGACGGCTTCCAGCTGCTGACAGATATTTCTTCGGAATGGACAGCCGCAACGTTGCTCGGATGCGGCAAGCGCTATTATGTCGATATGTCGATAGAAAATAATTCTCACAGCTTCTTTATCAACACTTCTTTCCCGAAGGTCAATGTAGCGCTTCCTTTGGAAGACAGCGTACTTGCCAATTCCGATCTGCGCACTTCGCTGCTTGTCACCATGCGCGGCAGCTTCCGGGCCAAGTTCCTCGATAAAGCCTGGGTGAATATCGGCGACAGGGCCGGCAACCATCCGGTTTTCTTTGCCAATACCGGCTTCCTTGAAAGCTATGTGGTCAATCCTATGAATTTTTCCTTCAGGATGTTGTGATTGACTATCCGCACAACCGCATACTTCTTCGCCCGCGGGCAGATCTTTTGCCGGCGTCGCTCTGAGGTGCCTTCGTCTTACCGGGCGGTTATGACCCGTTCTCCTATAACTTTTGCGAAGTCGGCTTTCAGGCGGTTCAGCTCGCTGATTCTTGACAGAAGTTCATTGAGGTGTGCGATAGTGGCTGCGTCGGCGCTAGCTGTGACTGATGCCGACATTGCAGCTATCTCACCCCTCAGCTGTCCGATCTGCTGCTCGACAATCGCTTCTTTCAGTTCCCAGAGTGCGCGCTGCACGAATTCGTCGAGACGATCGCGCTCGGTTTCTATTTTAGCGTATTTCGTGTGGACTTTGCTGAGGACATATTTGTCGCTGACAAGCTCTGTCGCCAGTTTTCTTACGGTGTCGTCGGGATGGTTGATGAGAGCCTGACTCACGTAGTTCTCGGAAAACTCGTCGATGCGACGCTGACGTTCGGCAGCCAGTTCCTCGTCGAGTTCGCGGTCAAGACGCTGCAGTTTCTCGAGGCTGCCGGTGGCCTCGGCCGCCAGCTCGTTGTGGCGGCTGACGCGCAGTTCGGCAATCTCACGGTCGATGTCGGCCGTTCGTGAGGCGAGATCCGACGCCCAGTTGCCTGAGGCTATGGCCTGCGCTTCGGCGAATGCCGCCGCTATATCGCCGTTCTCGAATCCGATGCCGTCGGCCTTCAGGTCATAGTCGATAAACTCAATTACGCTCATGGGGGTCGCATTGTTATCGGCGTCGTAGGCGTTGCAGGCGTTGACTCTTCCGTATTTGACGGCATAGCGCAGAAGCTCTCTCTCGAACGGGCGCAGCCTGGCGGCGTCTGTCGTGTTTTTTGTCGTTTTTGAAGTGTCGGAAGAGCGGCGGGGAGCTTCTGTCAATGCCGTTTCGGGATTGCGGTCGAGTCGGTTGTGTTCATCTTTCCGCTGTTGCTCGTAGCCCTGTTTCTCGGCGGCCTGCCCCCGGTAGCGGTCGACCTGTACCGTCAGAATCCCCTCGTCGATGTTCAGCCGACGGCTTGTCTCCTGAATATAGACGGTGCGTGTTATCGCGTCAGGCACTACGGCGATGGTTTTTACTATGTCATTTATCGCGCGCGAGCGTTCAATAGGGCTGTTCTCAAGCCCTTCGAGAAGAATCTTTGTCTTGAATTCGATGAAGTCGGTCTCGTGGGCTGAAATATAATCCTCGACTTCGCTCGATGTGTGTGACTGGGCGAACGAATCCGGATCGTCGCCGTCGGGCAGAAGCACTGTCTTGACATTCAGGCCGTTGGCAAGAAGCATGTCGATGCCGCGCAGCGACGCCTTGATGCCTGCGGCGTCGCTGTCGTAGATGACGGTGACATTCTGGGTGAAACGGTGAATGACGTGAATCTGCTCTTCTGTCAGCGACGTGCCGCTTGAGGCCACTACGTTCTCAATCCCGCGCTGGAACATCGAGATGACATCCATATATCCCTCGACGAGGATACACTTGTCGCGTTTGTTGATAGCCTGCTTGGCCTGATAAAGTCCGTAAAGTTCGCGGCGTTTGCTGTATATTATGCTTTCAGGCGAATTGACATATTTCGCCATGGTCTTGTCGTTGCGGAGAGTGCGGCCCCCGAACGCTACAACTTTTCCCGAAATGGAGAATATCGGGTATATGACGCGCCCGCGGAATCTGTCGTAAGTCCGTCCCTGCTCGTTGCGCGAGCAGAGCCCGGTGTCGACGAGATATTGCTCCTGATAGCCGGCCTTTTTGGCGTCGTTAAGGAGCCGGTCGCGCTCTTCAAGGGCATAGCCGAGCCGGAATTTCTTCATCATCGCCGCCGAAATGCCGCGCTCTTCGAAATAGGCTTTGCCGATGTCGCGGCCTGCGGCCGTTTCGTTCATGTAATGCTCGAACCGGCCCAACGCGAAATCGTTGACAGCAAGCATAGCCTCACGCTGGCTTTCCTGACGCTGCTCTTCGTCGGTCAGCTCACGTTCCTTAATCTCGATATTATATTTCTTGGCAAGATAACGCAGAGCTTCGACGTAGCTCATCTGTTCCAGCTCCATAATGAAGTTCACAGCCGAGCCCCCTTTGCCGCAGCTGAAGCACTTGCATATACCCTTCGATTTTGAGACCGAAAACGACGGCGTCCTTTCATTGTGGAACGGACATAGACCTATATAATTGGCGCCGCGACGTTTCAGCGTCACGAAATCGCTTACAACCTCAACGATATCTGTTGCGTCGAGGATGCGCTGGACTGTCTCATGATCGATTCTTGCCATATCGCCCACAAAGTTAATGAAAAAATCGCCTTCCCCCATATCACATCCGTCACATCCGTCACATCCGCAACATCCGCTACATCTCCCTGCTCCTTGTTTCGCCGCTGATTTCCAGCGGCGAAACATTTTTTAACGCAAAAATCTTGCGGTAATATTTGGCAGATTGGCAGGAAACCTCTACCTTTGCACTCGCTTTTGAAAAGGACGGCCCGGAGGGGCTGCGAAAAGCAAAAAGTTGTTAAAACAACGACAAACTTTTTGGCGGTCCGAAAAAATGCCGTAACTTTGCAAACGCTTTCGGCTCCAAAGCGGAGCCACATAGAACATTGAAATTCTTGCAATAGACGAAGTAGTACAAGTTAGAGAACACGGAGCTTCGGTCTGAAAACAGATTGAGGCGACATGAACTCTTGTCAATATCTTCAAACCAGCGTAAACAACCGATTCGGTCAGGGTCGGCCGGGCGGCGCGCCGTCGAAAGACGGGGTGTCCGTGAAGGCAACAACAAACTAAGAAAGAGGTTGCTTTTTTCTCCTTTTTAGAAATAGAAAGAAAATAAAAAAGATAACCAACAACGGAGAGTTTGATCCTGGCTCAGGATGAACGCTAGCGACAGGCTTAACACATGCAAGTCGAGGGGCAGCGGGGAAGAGAGCTTGCTCTCTTCTGCCGGCGACCGGCGCACGGGTGAGTAACACGTATGCAACCTGCCCTTGACACTGGGATAACCCGGAGAAATCCGGACTAATACCGGGCGACACCCCGGGAGGACATCCTCCTGGGGTCGAAGGAAGCGATTCCGGTCAAGGATGGGCATGCGGCGCATTAGCTAGTTGGCGGGGTAACGGCCCACCAAGGCGACGATGCGTAGGGGTTCTGAGAGGAAGGTCCCCCACATTGGTACTGAGACACGGACCAAACTCCTACGGGAGGCAGCAGTGAGGAATATTGGTCAATGGGCGCGAGCCTGAACCAGCCAAGTCGCGTGAGGGAAGACGGCCCTACGGGTTGTAAACCTCTTTTGTCGGGGAGCAAGGACTGCCACGTGTGGCAGGGCGAGAGTACCCGAAGAAAAAGCATCGGCTAACTCCGTGCCAGCAGCCGCGGTAATACGGAGGATGCGAGCGTTATCCGGATTTATTGGGTTTAAAGGGTGCGTAGGCGGAAGTTCA
>DBGBEM010000079.1:0-9004 GCA_048477235.1 Muribaculaceae bacterium
GCCCGCTTCCTCTTCAACTTTCTGTTACAGAGGTAGTTATTTTTCGGCGCCTTCACAAGCGAATGTTAATTGATGTTAAAATTACCTTTGCCTATTGCACCACAACATAGAAGGGACGTGCCTTTGGCACGTTTCACATGCGACTGACAATCAGGACGTTGCAATGCTACGTGCCGAAGGCACGTCCCTACGCCAGGGCGTTTCTGACGCTGATTTCAAGCCGCGAATTTGTGGGGGGAGCGGTGGGCAAAACTCCGGTTTTAAATGATTTTCCGCCCTGAATGTGGCCGCGTGCCTTTGGCACGCCTCCAAGGCGACGCGGCATAACGGGCCTATTGGCAGGCTTTTGAGGCGTGCCAATGGCACGCGACTACTCTTTGTCGGAAACACCGTTTCTGATCAGATCGCGTGCGGTCAGAACTGGAAGTAGATGAAGGGCATGACGTCTTCCGACATGAACTGAACGACGAGCTGAACGGCCACGATGAACACCGCGAGCTTCGCGCCGAAGGGCGCCCTGACAAACCAGTCGCCGGCGGCGTTGATCCAGCGTGTCGGGAGCGAGTGGACGGCGATGATCATCGCGACGAAGATAAGCCACACATAGCGCACCCTGACGAACGGAGCGAGATAGGCGATGTCGAAATTGCCGAATATGTTCCTGATTATCAGCCACGCATCCTCGAAGCTCGCGGCGCGGAAGAAGATGAAGAGGAAGCTGACATAGGCCATTGTCAGAGTCCAGCTCGCCGCCTTGACGGGCCAGGTGTCGGGAATCCTGTCCAGCCATGGCCTCAGGGCCTTGTGGACAATGAGACCGACGCCGTGCATACCGCCCCAGATGACGAACTTCCATGCCGCGCCGTGCCACAGGCCGCCGACGAGCATCGTCAGGAAGTTGTTGACATAGGTGCGCAGCGTTCCGCGGCGGTTTCCGCCGAGCGGAATATAGACATAGTCGCGCAGCCATGTCGACAGCGAGATGTGCCACCGGCGCCAGAAGTCGGTCAGATTGCGCGATTTATATGGGAAGTTGAAGTTCTGAGTCAGCCTGAAGCCCATGATGGCCGAAATGCCTATGGCCATATCGGAATAGCCCGAGAAGTCGCAATAGATCTGGACGACGTAGCCGACGACGCCCATCAGCGACTCCAGACCGCTGTAGCCTGTCGGCGAGGCGAATATGAGGTCGTTATACTGGGCTATGTAATCGGCCACGACGGCTTTCTTGACGAGGCCGAGGATTATCAGCCAGAGCCCGGCGGCCATCTCTTCGCGCGAGGCGTGGTCGCGGTTCTGAATCTGAGGCAGAAAATAGTCGGCGCGCACGATGGGGCCCGCCACGAGCGCCGGAAAATACGACAGGAAGAAAAGATATTCGATCCATGTCTCGGTCGGGCTGACGCGCCCTTTGTAGACGTCGACGATATAGCTTATCGACTGGAAGGTATAGAACGATATTCCTACGGGCAGAATGATGTCGAGCGGCTGGAAGTTGCCTTCGACCATCTGGTTCCAGTTCCAGAGGAAAAAGTTGGCATATTTGAAGAATCCGAGAATCGACAGCGACATCCCTATCGACAGCCACAGGCAGAGGCGCCGCTTCCAGAGCTTCCGGGTGTCGCTCATGATGCGCGACAGACACCAGTCGAGAACCGAGGTTATTATCAGCAGCATGAAGAACCAGGCGCTCGACTTGTAGTAGAAATAGAGGCTGAACGCGACGACATAGACGACCATCTGCAGCCGGCGGCTGCGCAGCAGGGCGTAGACGGGCAGGAATATCAGGAACAGAACCCAGAAGAGGCCGCTCGAGAAGAGCATCGGATGGTCGGCCTCATAGGCGAGCATCCGGCCGACGTTGTCGAAAAATGTCGATATATCGTATTGCATCAGTGTTTTGGCTGTAGAACAACAACTCGCTCGGGGCGCGCCTTGACAGAATCGTCGGGTCGCTTCATTTTTATCGGCCGGGCGCAGTTAGCGGGCATCCAGCGCGCTATGCTGTCGAACCAGAGGGCGGCCGAGCGGCGCGTCGGATGGGCGCCGTCTTTCTCGCGCTCGAAGGTCATTCCGTTGCTGAGGAAGAAACATCCGGGCTTCACCATCTTGGCAATGAGGCGGTTTATGCCGGTGTCTTCCTTCCAGTTCGGAGGGCCGATCCATAGGTAGGGTATGTCGCCGATCTGATCGAGGAAGTTACGCACATAGGCGGCGCGCTTCTCTTCGATATTCTTGACAAACAGCTCGTTGCCGCCGAGCGAGATAAAGATATAATCGGGTTTGAAGCGGCGGAGGAACACCTTGAGGGTGTCACACGTGCCCCAGTATTCCGAGGTCGAGCTATACCAGATGACAGAGTTCAGGCGGTGGCCGTTGGCCTCGGCGTAGGCGGCGAGGCGCGGATTGAGGCCCTCGAGCATCGAGTCGCCGATGATGAGGATGTTCTTCGAAGTGGTGTCGTTGACCTGCTCAAACGCCGGTGCAACGCTGTCGGACGACTCTGCTGCAGCAGCCTCGACGGGCGCTGTGAAGAGTTTTTCGGCAAACGTAGCTTTCTTCAGGCCGGTCTTGCCGATAACCTCAGCGTCGATAAACGACACTGCCACAAACAGCACCAGTGTCAGCAGGGCGATGAGCCAGACAGTCAGATAGTTTTTCAATTAGGAATTAGGAGTTAGGGATTGGGAATTTTTGCAAAAATACGAAATTTCGGTCAGAAATGAGGAATAATGCCGGTCAAATGCGTGAGAATGGCTCGGAACACCCTGACATTAATGCTCTTAACTAAAAATTCTTCCGAGCAAATCAGTCTGTCCGGGTGTAGGGACGTGCCTTTGGCACGTTTCACAAGTGTCCGGCAATCAGCCTGTTGCAATGCTGACGGTGTTGCAGAATCCGCAATTATTATCGGAGCGTAGGAATGCACGCTCGTGCATCCTCTGATAGTCAACGCCTTAACGTAGGATGCTCCATGGAGCATCCCTACATCAGGGTGTTTCTGACGCTGATTTCATCGTATAAATGTCGGGGAGCTGACAGAGGGAGCGCGGCGCCTTCGACAGGTGCCGCGCTCCGGGTCAGTTATCAGTACATATTTTAAAAGTGTGTCTTCGTTACCAGGGTGCCGCGCCGCTCGATGACGATCGAGCCGGGCTCGGGAGTGCCGCTGATGCGGATTCCCTGAAGGGTGAAGTATTCGGCGGGAGCGTCGGCGTCGGGAGTCTCGATTGCGAGAACCTCATTGGTGATGCCGAAGACGGCTTTTGCCAACGGCATATCGGAGAGATTCTCTGCGGAGCTGACAGGAGTGTCGACGAAACCGTCGGCAATGGTGTTATATCGGTTCGTCTCTCCGGCAGCGCGCCGCTTCGAGGCAGCGGGAGTTGTGTTGAAGTCGCGCATGGCTGCCCCGTCGGGAAGGGCATAGTGGTAGGTAGCCTTGGCGCGGTAGCCGATTGTCGCGAGTATTTTACCCTCGCCCTCTTCGGTGCTGTTGCGGAAGTCGGGGCCGTTCTGCATTGTCAGGGTTGCGGCGCCATTGCCGCTATAGCTGTCGACGAGGGCATTATGGCTCTCGTTGAGCTCTGCGGGCACGAAGGAGTCTTTGTCGGCCTGATTGGTGAGGTCGTAGTTGTAGACGGTTATATGGGCGGGGAAGTCGCTGCCGTGGTCGGTCGACCAGCTGAGGTCAGAGGTGAAGTCCCAGCCGTCGATCTCCTTACGGTATTCGTAGCTGACAGACTCGGCGGAGAGGCTTTCCATTGAGGGCACGGGAAGATCGGCTATTGTTACCGAGCCGTCGCTGTGATCGATGGTGTTACCTTCGTCATCGATATATTCGACAAGAGCCTTTACCTCGGTTGCGGGATGAGCCACAAACGAGCCGATACTGACCTCGAAAGGAGCCTCTCCCTCGGCAAAGAAGCCGTCGGAGTCGGGAAGCTGCTGGTCGGCGGGAACTCCGTTCTCGCCATAGTCGATGATATTTTCATATATCTTGGCGTCGCCTGCGGTCAGGGTGAGTCGGATCTTACAGTCGTTTCTCCAGAGCATCACTGCCGAAAGATCGCTGACGGGATAGATGAAACGGTCGGCTTCGTCATGGTTTTCTCCGGCGGGGCTATAGTCGAACCGCGGGCGCGACATGAGCGACATGTCGGTCGACATAACCTGATAGCGCACATTGTCGGGGTTCGTGCCGAGCACCATCTTATGATACTGACGCTGAGGGTTGTAGACATTCAGAAGATGGTCGAGATCGAAGTCACCGGCATAATAGTTGCTCCACTTGTTGACGCGCAGGCGATCGTCGGTTCCGGGTGCGCTCCAGCGCTGCGAGCCTGTGACGTCGACAAATTCGAACGGCTCGGGGTTTCCGGGATAGAGAACCATGCCGGAGGGAGCGAACTCATAGTTGATGTCGTCGTTTTCCGACGAGACGATGTCGGTCAGGCGCAGCACACAGTTGCGGTTGCTGTCGGAGAAATGAGGGTCGTTGAAACCGAGCGATGAGAACACGGGCGTATAGAGCTCAGGCTCGGAAGTTGCGTAGAACACGGGATGGTCGGGATGCGAGGCAATCTTGGCTCTGTAATCGTCGACGCTCGCGGCTCTTTCGACATTCTTGATGCGCAGGAGAATCGGGGCCGTCTTCTCGCATTTCTCACGGGTCGAGGCGCCGGCGTCGGGGCGTGAGGTGTGGGCGTAGAGGTAGTAGAGGTTGCGTTCGCGAACTTCTTTGGCATAGATGTCGTAGACGCGGCCGATGATCTTGAAGAGCGTGATGCCGTAGATGGTTGCCTCTTCGCCGCCGTCGTCGGGGAGGTTGAAGGCGAGGTCGACGCGCGAGGGGAGCTCGGGAACAGCCTTGAAGCGATGGCCCTGGAACTCGCGGCCTTCGTTGCCTTCGACCATGAGGTTCGGATTGGCACACCACCATGCTCCGGGATAGATGAACTGCGAGCCCTGGAAGGGGTTCGAGATGTCGAAGCCGTCCTGATCGACGATATTGAACTGGTCGACAGTTGTCGGCGACGAAAGATCGGCTTTTCTGACCTTAACGCCCTCGCCGAGGTCGAGATAGTAGAGGTTGGTATATTTATCGTTTCGGGATTTAACAGGCTGGAACGCGAAATATTTCACTGTGCCTTCGGAATATGAGGGGGGCAGCGAGCTGTTGTAGAGGCCCTGCCACGACGAATCGCCGCCCCAGACTTTCATCATGGGCAGATTGTCGGCATAAATGTCGTAGTTTTCGGGGCGAGCGCCGCTGTCGTCGGCGAGCCAGAGGGCATAGCGGTCGAATCTGTCGCCCGAGACCATCAGTATGATCTGATTGAAACGCAGCCCGGCGGCTATTGTGCCCTCGCTGCCCTGAGCGGCGTCGACGGAGGTTGAGGTGGCATTGACGTCGAACTTAACGTCGACGGGGCGGTCGTTGACCATGAAGGTGAATTTCTCGGCCTCTTCCGTGGTGATATAGCGGCCGAGTTTTATGACGTAGCCCTCTTTGGCCGAATTGTGGCGGACAAAGGGCACTTCGATGCGTCCGGTGCGGGTTCGTTTGAGAGCGTCGTAGACCGAACCGTCGGAGAGGGCGATCGAATAGCTGTCGGAATTGAGCGGACGCTGCTCTTCGAGTTGGAGTGCGATATCGCCGTCCGACGACAGCATTACGTGGAGGAAGTCGGCGTCGCCGCGGTCTGAAGAGTTGTTTTCGAAAAATTCGTCGTAGTCGACGCGCAGATATATGGCCTTGACGGTCAGGTTGGCCTCCATGCGCGAGTTGTTACACCAGAAGCTGTCGGTCACGGGCACGAGCACATCGGTCTGATGGGCGTCGAAGAAATATGTCTTGTAACCGTCGGTGTTCTGCTTAGTCTCTACCTTGACATGGCCGCCCTCGACGGAGAATTTCGTTACTGCGAACCGGCCGCCGAGATACATCTGGCTGACAAACCTGTTAGCGTTGATATTGTCGGCGACAAAGATGCGGTAGACGCCGCGGCGGTGGCCGTCGGCCTTGCGAGTCTCGTAGTATTCGAAGGGAATGTTCGAGGCCTGCTGGTTGGATCCTCGGAGCGCGTCGTTGATGGGGCCTTCCCAGAACGACATCGTGAACGTTGCGTCGTGGGCCGTGAAGGCGCCGGCCTCTTCGAGCGAGAGAGTTCCGGCGGCAAAGTCGACCGTTATGTTGTAGATTCCGTTTTTAGCCTTGAAATTACTCCCGCTGTTGCCGACCCAGAAGCTTTTCGGCGAGCCCGGCGAGGCCTCCGAGTCGTCGGTCGGATAACAGCGGAAAGCGCTGTCGTTCCATTTCGGGTCGGTATAGAGCGAGAAGACGGCCACGGCGGCGTCGGTGCCCCCGTCGAGCGGCACATTTGTGGCGGTGAACACGTCGCCGTTCCTGACGAACTCAATCGGATGGACGTCGTTCTCGAGCGTCCATTCGCCGCGTCCGGCAATCTGTCCGTTAAGGAAGAGCCGTTCGGGGGCCGAATAGTGGTCGCGTTTTTTAACCGAGACCGTTTCAGCGCCGAAATCGACAGTTATGTCGTAGGTGCCGGCCTGAAGGAAGAAGTTTGCGCCCGATCCGTAGGCCATTCTGACCGGCGTGCCGTCGGTGAGCTCTGCATCGTTGAGGTTGTAATATTTGTCGCCCCAGCCCGAAGTCGCGTAGAGAGCGAACTGGCATATCTGGTCTCCATTGTCGAAACGGACATTGCGGGCCGTGAACTTGTCGCCGTCCTTGGTGAGTCTGACGGGATGGGTGTTATTGTGGAGCCCCCACTTGTTGGCTCCGTACATCGAGCCGTTGAGCCAGAGGGCGTCGGGCGCTGTCATCGCCATGGCCCCGTGGGGCAGCATGAGCGCGAGCGCGCATAAGAGAATCAGTTTCAGAGATAAACGGTTTGACATTGTGTTTAATGATTATAGACTGTAGTGTTGATCAGTTATCGGTAAATTATTTTCTGTCCGCGCGAGGTTATATACATCGAACCGGCCGAGGGAGCGGAAACCTCGCGGCCAAGGAGGTTGAAATAGCGCACGGGGCCGGCTGAGTCGTCGTCGGCGGGGGCGGCGATGAGGGTTGTCTCGTCTTTGTCGAGGTCGAGGCGCGCGGCGACGACGCCGCGCGGCGGCACGGCCAGCGAGTAGGTGTTGCCGGCGGCGCTTCTGACCCGGGCGTTGATAGTGTTTTCCGAGGTGTTCGACAGCAGCACGGCTCCGGTGTTGTCGGGGTTTCGGTAGGCGGCATAGCTGAGGCCGTTGGTCCACCAGCCTTCGGTGTCGACGCGGCGTGCGCCCGGCTTCACGGCGGCCGATGTCTGGGCCATGATGATATAATGGGAGTTGAGGGTATAGTCGGAATGGTCTGAGGCGTTGAGGTCAATGGCGCCGTAGCAGGTCGAGCAGCCGCCCGTCAGGTAAGGCTCCTTATTGCTGTCGAGCATGAAATTCCAGACCATCGACCCTCTGAATCGCCGCAGCGACGGCTCTATTATTATTTCGTTCATATCGGCGGCGAGACGGGCGCTGAGGTTGCGTCCGTCGTTCCACTCTCCTATCGACGCCTCGGAGAAAAGCAGCTCTTTATCCTGATAGTCGCCCCAGACGACGGTCTGTTCGATGTCCTTTATCGTGCCGCCGTAGTTGTGGTAGCAGGCGCCTGCGACGAGGTCCGCGCCGTCGAATCTGTCGCCCATGCGGGCGTAGGCCTTCAGGGGATAGTCGGTCTGCGAGTCGTTGCCGTCAGACTTGTTATCGTAGTCATAGTTATGGTCGTAGAGATAGATTTTCGTCGCGAGGCCGGCATCGTGGAGCGCCGGGGCGAGGCCGTTTCTGACGAAGTCGGCCTCTTCGGCGTATGGCATATACATCGAGGCGCAGTTGCCCCAGTTGAGCGGTTCGTTCTGGGGCGACACGGCGTGGATCGTGATACCCTCGGCAGCCATGGCCCTGATGAATCTGACGAAATATTCGCCATAGAGGCGGCGGTAGCCCTCGTAGAGGCGGCGTCCCGTCCATTCGGGCTTGAAGTTCTTGTTGGTGTTGTCGTCGACTTTCATCCATAGCGGTGCCGTCCATGGCGAGGCGAAGATTTTAAGTCCCGGATTCAGGGCCAGAATCTCTTTCAGCACGGGAATGACATAGTCTTTCTCGTCGGTCGAGAGCGAGAAGTTCTGCAAGAGGTCACTGTCGGGGCCTTTGAAATCGGCAAGAGTGTAGAGCTTGCTCGAGAAGTCGTTGCATCCGATAGAGATTCTGACATAGCTGACGCCGTAGCCCTCGGTCGGGGAGAATGTTCTCCTGAGCAGGGCCTTGCGTTCGCTCTCGGGAAGGCGGCTGAGGTTGTAACACGACGCATAGGTCAGGGCGAAGCCGAAGCCGTCGATTTCCTGAGCCGTGCGGTCTGTGAGGACAATGGCGTCGTCGGTTGTCGACGTCCCGGCCGGCTCGACTTCCGATTCGGTCAGCTGCTGCGAGCGGTCGCCCGAGGTTGTCAGCACAGAGGCATAAGGGGAACTTGCATTTGCGCCGGTCACTGCCAGAGAGATGGCGCCGATAAGGAATAGTTTTTTCACTGTATGATTCAATAGTAACGGCGCAAAGTTAGCCACGCGACACCCCGACTCAATGGAAGAGTAGAACTATTAGTAAATCACGATTTCTACGACTAAACTGACATTCAAATACTTATAGTCGGTAGCCGCGCAAAAATAGTAACCAGCCCTTATCATGGAGCGGTATTACACAGCACTTGTTGAGCGCTTTCAACCATATGAAATCGGCGGCGGAAACGCTCTGGTGTAGGGATGTGCCTCAAGGCTATTAACTTAGATGAAAACGATGTCAGAAACGCTCTGGCGTAGATAGTATGTTTGTGGCGCAATTCGAAAAATGCAAAAATGCGCCACAAAAAAGTGGCATAAGAAAAAGGTTTGTATTTTTGAATTTGTAAAAAAAAGTTTCAATCCTAATTCTTATGCCACGACAAAAA